>NZ_JAXMJI010000096.1:0-68852 GCF_034376665.1 Allopontixanthobacter sp.
AACTGTTCTTCGACTATCATATCCGCAATACGTCCGACCGGTTCGATTTCGATTCCGTCCGGATCGGCATCCAGCCGTTCCAGGCCGATTTCCGCGGTTTCCTGTTTCAGGACCAGCAATTGGGCCTGCGGTTTTTCGGCACGCGCGACAACAACCGGTTCCAGTATAATGTGGCGGCCTTCTGGCGGCTGGAGAAGGACACCAACAGCGGGCTCAACGCGGTGCTGCAGACCCCGCGGGACGATTTCCTGTTCATCGCCAACGCCTATCGCCAGGATTTCCTGATCCCCGCGCTGACCAGCCAGATTACGCTCGCCTATAACCGCAATCGCGAAGCGGACGATGTCGAGGTGGACGACAATGGTTTTCCGGTTCGCCCGGCTCTGCTCGGGACGCTGCGCGGCCGTGAGTATGACGTATTCTACCTTGGTTATAACGCCGATGGCAGGATCGGCCGCGTCAATCTGACCGCCAGCGCCTATGCCGCATTGGGGGAGGACCGGAACAGTTTTTTCACCGACCGGCCGGCCACCATCCGCGCCTTCTTCGCGGCGGCAGAGGCAAGTTACGACAAGGACTGGATGCGGTTCCGCCTATCGGGCATGTGGGCCAGCGGCGATGGCGACCCCTATGACGATACCGAAACCGGCTATGATGCGGTGTTCGAAAACCCGATCTTCGCGGGGGCCGACACGTCCTACTGGATCCGGCAGACGATCCCCTTTGCCGGGGGTGGCCGCGCGATCAGCGTCAACGGCCGCAATGGTATCCTCAATTCGCTGCGTTCTTCGAAGGAGCAAGGGCAGAGCAATTTCAACAATCCCGGCACGATCCTGGCGGGTGCAGGCGCGGATTTCGATCTCACCCCGGAATTCCGCCTGTCGACCAACGCCAACCATCTGTGGTTCGAGGATACCACCTCGCTGCAGGCTCTGCGTAACGAAGGCAGCATTCCCGCGGATATCGGCTGGGATCTGAGCGCGGCGGCAATCTGGCGGCCCAAGGCGACGCAGAATATCGTTTTCCGGCTGAGCGCCGCGACGCTGATTTCGGGGGACGGCTTTCGCGATCTGTTCGACAATCTCGGCCAGGACAAGGAGTATTACTCCGTGCTCGCCAACGTGATCGTGACCTACTGATGGATAGGCAGCGCCTCCTCCCCTTCTGGACCGCGCTGGTCTGCGCAGTGCTGGCCATCGGCTACAGCCAGACGACGTTGGCCGCCGGCGGGGAGAAGCCGGTCAAGCGGGATTACGCCGCTGCCGGAGTGATTGCGCCGCCAGCCCCCGCGCAGCAGACGGTGGAGGAAATGCTCGCCAAATCCTCTGGCTGCACATCCTGCCATACCGCGAGCGACGCGCCGACGATGCATGAGACACCGGCGGTCCGGCTGGGCTGCGTCGATTGCCACGGCGGAAATCCTTCGGTGGTCGGCAATTCGCAGCTGAGCCATGACGATGCGGCCTATGTCACCGCGCGCGATGACGCTCATGTGCTGCCGACCCTGCCCGAAAGCTGGCACTATCCTTCGTCCGCAAATCCCAAGCGCAGCTATACCTTGCTGAACAAGGAGGCACCCGAATTCGTGCGGTTCGTGAACCCGAGCGATTACCGCGTGGTGCGCGAAGCTTGCGGAGCCTGCCACATGGACACCATCGTCGCGGGCGAGCGGTCGATCATGGCAACGGGCGCGATGTTGTGGGGCGGCGCTGCCTACAATAATGGCATTGCGCCGTTCAAAAGTTACATTTTTGGCGAGAGCTTCACGCGCGACGGTGAGCCGGCCAAAATCGTGTCCCCCGGCGAGACGCCCGGCGTGCTGACCGAAGCACAGAAGGCGCGCGGCGCGCTGGCGGAAATGTACCCGCTCCCCGCATGGCAGGTCACGCCGCCGGGCGATATTTTCCGCGTGTTCGAACGCGGCGGGCGCAATATCAACACGCAGTTTCCGGAAATCGGCCTGCCCAATCCCACCGGCAGCATCCAGCGGCTGGAAGAGCCGGGTCGGCCCGATCTGAAGCAGAGCAATCGCGGAATGGGCACCGGTCTGCGCGTGGCGATCCCCGTACTCAACATCCACAAGACCCGGCTCAACGATCCCTTCATGTGGTTCATGGGCACCAACGACCAGCCGGGCGATTACCGTCATTCGGGCTGCGCATCCTGCCATGTGGTCTATGCCAACGACCGCGAACCGCGCCACAGCCTGACCTATGCGCAATACGGGCGCGACGGGCAGTCGATCACCGTCGATCCGACCATTTCGGGCAAGCTGGAACCGGATTATGAAGGCGGGCATGGCGCGGTCAAGCAGCCGGGCGATCATGCGGAGGATACCCACGGCAAGAAAGAACCGGTGAAGGAAAAAGGCCACCCGCTGCGCCATGTCTTCACCCGTTCGATCCCGACCGCGCAATGCATGAATTGCCACATGCACCAGCCGAATATCTTCCTCAATTCCTACCTCGGCTACACGATGTGGGATTACGAATCCGATGCGCCCGCGATGTGGCCGAAGCAGCAGAAATACCCCACTGCAGAAGAAGTGCGGGCCGTGCATGACCGCAATCCCGAAGGTGCCGCGCCCAAGGGGAACTGGGCGGACCTCGATTTCACCCGCAATGTCTATGATCTCAACCAGGACCTGACCGACACGCAATTCGCCGATTATCACGGCCATGGCTGGAATTTCCGCGCGATCTTCAAGCGTGACCGGGACGGCAATCTGCTCGACGCGGCGGGCGCGATCGTCGCCAATGATGATCCGGAGAAATTCCGCCGGAAGGGCGAGGGCAAGTTCGTCGAGGTCGGCACCAATCCGGGCAAGGCGGTCCACATGATGGACATCCATGCGGAAAGGGGCCTGCAATGCGCCGATTGCCATTTCGCGCAGGACAGCCACGGCAACGGGATGATCTATGGCGAAGTCGCCAATGCGATCGAAATCGGGTGCAAGGATTGCCACGGCACTGCGGATGAATATCCGACGCTGCTGACCAGCGGCCCCGCCGCCCCGCCCAAGGGCAACAACCTCGCCCTGCTGCGCAATCCCGATGGCCAGCGCCGGTTCGAATGGCGGACCGGCGAAGACGGACGGCGGCAGCTGATCCAGCGCTCGATCGTCGATCCGAGCCTGGAATGGGTGATGAGCCTTACGAAAGACAGCGTCGATCCCGCTGCACCCGATTTCAACGTCAAATCCGCGCGCGCCAAGCTGATGAGCAAGGCGGGGGCGGAAACCGGCAAGTTCGAATTCGGCACCGGAATTGCGCCCGGGCAGCGCGCGCATGAAGACAAGGAAATGGCCTGCTTCACCTGCCACCTCAGCTGGACCACCAGCTGCGGCGGGTGCCATCTGCCGATCGAGGCGAACTGGAAAACGAAGGACCATCATTACGACAACGAGGAAACGCGCAATTTCGCAACTTACAACCCGCAGGTCGCGCGGGATCAGATGTTCCAGCTGGGCAAACACCAGACGACCAAAGGCAACCAGGTCGCGCCGGTCCGCTCCACCTCCGCGCTGATCCTGTCCTCGACCAATATCAACCGCGAGCGCATCTATGTGCAGCAGCCCCCGATCAGCGCCCCCGGTTTTTCGAGCCAGGCCTTCGCGCCGCATTTTCCGCATACCGTGCGCCTGACCGAGACCAAGACCTGTTCCGATTGCCACCTGTCGGAAGCGGACGACAACAATGCGATCATGTCGCAGCTGCTGCTGCTCGGGACCAATTACGTCAATTTCGTCGGCCTGAATGCGTGGACCGGGCAGGAAGGCGGCTTCGAAGCGATCCGCGTGACCGAATGGGACGAACCGCAGACGGTGCTCGGGTCCTACCTCCACAAATACGCCTATCCCGATTATTACCGGCAATTCGTGGAAGCCAATGGCCGCGAATTGAAGGACTGGGTGCGGGGCAAGGCGTTCGACAAAAACCTTTCGGGCGAAACCAGGGCATACGAGGAATTCGCCAATGTTCACGAAGGCACCGCGGGCCGCGTCGGGTGCCTGCAAATGCGCGGCGAATACATGTTCGTGGCCGAGGGGAAGGGCGGTTTCCGCGTCTATGATATCGCGGCGATCGGCAACAAGGGCTTTTCCGAACGGATCGTGACCGCGCCGTTCAGCGCGATGGGCCACGACACGCAGGTCAAATCGAAGAACGCGACCTGCATGGCGCTGCCCACGATGCAGCCGATCAATCCGCTACGTAACACGCCGCAAATGCAGGAAATGAACCAGGAACAGCCGTTCCTGCCGATCTATTCCTATGCCGCCGTGACCGACGCGGAAGAAGGCCTGATCATGGTCAACGTCAACACGATGGCGGACGGCGAGTTTCGCAACAACCGGCTAAGCCGCGCCGTTACCTGGAACGAAGGCGGCGTGCTGGACGGGGCGCGGCACATCATTCTGGCGGGCGAGATCGCCTATATCACCGCCGCGCGCGGGCTGGTGGTGGTCGATCTGACCGATCCGCTGAAGCCGCAACTGGTGGCGTTGCGCGAACTGAACGATGCCCGCTCCAGCGCGATCCAGTTCCGGTATCTGTGGGTAACCGACAGCGAAGGCGTGAAGCTGTTCGATGTCACCAATATGCGCAATCCGGTGCCGGTCCCCTCCGGCACGGTGGCGCTGGTCGATGCGCGGCGGATGTATATCGCCCGCACCTTCGCCTATGTCGCGGCCAAGGGCGAAGGGTTGGTGATCCTGGATGTGAAACGGCCCGAAGCGCCGAAAATCTACCAGCGCGTGACGCTGAACGGTGCGCTGAACGATGCGGAAGACGTGATTGTGGGCTCCACCAATGCTTCGCTGTTCGCCTATGTGGCGGACGGGGTCAACGGGATGAAAGTGCTGCAATTGACCAGCCCGAGCAGCCAGCCCAATTTCTATGGTTTCAGCCCACCGCCAGCGCCGGAACTGATTGCCTTCGCTCGCACGAAAGGCCCGGCAATCTCCCTGTCCAAAGGCCTCGACCGGGATCGCGGTGTGGACGAAACCGGCGGCCAGATGGCGGTTTTCGGAAGGCTCGGTTCGCGCCCCTTCACCCGCGCCGAAATGGAGAAGCTGTTCCTGACCAGCGGCGGCATCCCGTGGAAAGTCAGCGACGAGCCGGACATGAACGCATGGGTCGGCAGTTACGGCGGACCATGGCGGAGCAACTAGCTGCGGGTCTGCATCACGCCCGTATCTAACGAGAGCTATTCGCGCTCGGCAATCATATCGCGGATCATCGGCTGCAACGCCGCGCCATAGGAAGCGAGCACTTCCCAGTCGCTGACCGTTTCATAGTGCGTCACCAGCGTGCCGTTTTCCCAGCGGTGGAGCGCATAGGTTGTCGGCTCGGTGGTGATCAAGGCGCGACTGTCGGGCGTGTCGGGGTCGATTTCGCGCAGGTCCATTGCCACCAGCGGGGCGACCGAGGACGTAACCGACACGGGAATGCCGCAAAACGTCGAATGGATCGGGCGGTGCAAATGGCCGCAGTGGATGGCCAGGATCTGGCGATGGCCCTCCACCGCTTCGCCAAAGCGGCGGACCCATGCTTCGTCGGCACCGGGGTCCATCCAGCCGACCCCGGCGACGACCGGTGGATGGTGCATGAAGATCAGCGTCGGCGTGCCGGGATGCGCGGCCAGTTCGGCGGCCAGCCAATCCCGCCGTGCTTCGCAGAATGCCCCGCCGTGACGACCGATTTCGAGCGTATCGAGCAAGAGTATCCGGAGCCCCTCGCGTTCCACCGCATAGTGGACGAAGCCGCCGTGTGTCGGTGTGTCCGGAAAGGCATTAAGCAGTTCGGCCCGCGTGTCGTGATTGCCGACCATGGGGTAGACGGGAAACGGGCAGACGCTCAACAGGGCCGCAGTCTTTTCGAAGCTCTCGCGGTCGCCGTGGTCGGTCAGATCGCCGGACAGTACCAGCATGTCGATCGGATTGGGGGATTCCAGTATCCGGTCCAGCGTTTTGCGGAACCGGATGCGGTTGAGTTCCTCGGGCTTCGCATCGGGATCGAACCCGATGTGAATGTCGGTCATCTGCGCAATTAGCACGCTGGTTTACCGATGTGTAGAATGTCCCCCGTCATGACGCCCCCAACCATAACGCGCTATTCCGATTTTCGTCCAAGCATCGCCAGGAACTGGTTTATGCCCTGTTTCTGCCGTTTCGGCAAATTGGGCCCCGTCGGCCCTTGGGCCAGGGGAGCAGCCTTGATTTCGGACTGATCCCCCTTGCCCTTGGGATGATAGGCGTGACACATCGCGCAGCCTGACGGGACGTCGGCTTTGGTGTCGCTTTCGCCCATGTGGCAAGTGCGGCACGTGGCGAGCGGCGGCAGCAGCAGATCGGCCGAAGCCTTCGAACTGTCCGCCTTGTGACAGGTGGCACATTTCTCCTGTTTGTGCGGTTCGTGGTCAAACCGGCCGTTGATCAGGAAATGGTCCCGCAGATTGACCGGCATCACGTCCGGCTTGCCATTGGTGGTAGTGGGGATGTGGCATTCCCCGCACACCCCGTCTTTCGCCATTGCCCGATTGACGGCGACCAGGGACCGGACCGGGGGGCCGAAATTCTGGTAATAGAGGCCGCCCCTCGAATATTCGCCGGGGCGTTGGCGTCCGCGGAGCATTCCGTTATTGGCAGAGCTGCGCGGTGCGCGGTCCAGCGCGGCCAGATCGGCGCGCATCTGTTCGACATCGCCGTGCTGCAGCGTGCGGAAGGTGGTTCCGACCTTGTCATACACCAGGCTGTGGCAGCTCTCGCAGTCCTCCTCCATGTTGACCGGCAGGAAACCGACCTCGTCGGCGGTGGGCGTGTGGCAATCGGCGCATACCAGCGATGATCCGTAGCCTTCCTTGGTACCAAGCCGGCTGGCCATTTTCGCCACTCCGCCGCTTCGCTGCAAATGAATATCATGCGGGAAGATCAGGCCGCTGTATTCCTTCGGCTTGCCGGACAGCGGCACCCGGACGGGCCTGGTCTGCCCCGGCGCGGTGAACACCGCCGCCTGCAATTGCGGATGGCTGGTGCCGAAATCGGCGGCGTTGACCAGTTTCGTGTCGGTCAGCCGCGTGTCCATCGTATCGTGGCAATCGGCGCAGAATTGCTGCGCGGCAGGCTCCATTCGGCCCGCGCCCTCGTGCTCGGTATGGCAGGTGGTGCAGGAGCCGGGACCTTCCTTGCCGAACTGCTCCGCCACGGCCCATTGCAGCGCATCACCGGTGGACATCGGGCCGCGCCCGGTCAACTGGCGGGGCTTGTCCGCATGATCGGCAATATCTTCGTGGCAGGTCAGGCAGGTCGTATCCTGAACCGACTGGAAGGGTTCGGCGTGGCAGGCCTCACAATTATCCTCCAGCGCGTGATGCGCCTGGCTGAGCGAGCCGGTGCTCCAGCTGGCGTCCATCACCACGGCGCCCTTGCTGTGCGGAGCGTCAGCCGTCGTTGAGGCGGCCGGGCGGGTCAGGTGCGAATAGATCGGCACGGCCAGGAAGGCGGCCAGGATCGCCGTGAGCGCCAACCATGCGCTCGCCCGCTTGCCCGGAAGTGTGCCGGCGAGGGAGAAGCCTGCCAGATCGTCGCTCGACGGGGCGGCATTTTCGGCTTGGCTGATGGTGATGGTCGGCGGTCCCGGCCCGTCCTGGGAGAGTACCAGGCGATAGCTGCCGAAGCCGAGTTCGGCCCCTTCGTGCGGGTCGATCTGGCCCGATTTGGTGACTCGTCCGTCGAGATGAAAACCGAGCGTGCCCGCCGCCTCCACCCGCAGTTTCCGGAAGTCCAACTGATCGATCCGGGCGTGATATTGCTCCACCGCCAGATCGGGCAGGTGGATATCGTTGTCGGCCCCGCGGCCAATCGTGATCGTATCGTCCTCCACTGCGCGGTCGCGAATGATTTCGCGCCCGTCTGCGGTCAGATCAATTGTCCGGATCAGGAATGCCATGTCGCCGCCCTCACCAGTAATAGAACACGCTGATGACATGCGCGGTGAGCGCGGCCAGCAATGCGATGGTTACGGGAATGTGGATATATAGCCATACCTCCAGCAGCGCCCGGATGCGCAGGTGCCGGCGGATCTGGTCGAGCTGGCTCTTGCGGCGGCCCAGCAGGGCGCGGACCTTGTCCTTGGGATCGTCGCTGCCCACCGGCCGCGACCAGTCGTCGGCGAAATAGGCGAGTGCGCGGGTGGTGGCGCATTTGCGGTAACGCCCGCTCAGCCGCGATCCGATGCCCCAATCGAAAGTACCCTGTTCCAGTGCGGCAATTACCAGGTCCGATTCCTCGCGCCCCAAGGGCTGGGCAGCGGATTGCAACTGCCGGTCGATGGCGGCGAGCGCCTCGACCATCTGGCTACGGGTCATTTCCCTGGCGTTGTTGCTCAGCGATGCGGGCAATGTGGCATAGACGGCGACGCCGTAAATGCCCGACAGGATCACCACCATCATCAGGACATAGGCGAGCGTGTGGACATTCCAGCCCAGTTGGAACCCGGTGTGGAGCGTGCCGATCACGATCAGCGCAAGGCCGAGATACACATGCGCCGATGTCCAAGCCTTCAGTGACCAGCGGCCCGCGGTGATGTTGCGTTTACGGATACCGAGCAGCGACAGCCACACGATGAGCAACGCCCCGATGGTGCCCAGCGTATAGCCGTACCAGCTGCCGCCATTGTGGCGCGGGCTCACGTCGATCCAGAAATAACTGACGATGGCGACCAGGCACAGGACCAGCGCCACCTTGAGCCAGCGCATGTTCCGGTGCGACAGGAAACTTTCATGATCGGAGGATTGCCGCCGCTCGCGCTGGTTCTGCGGCTGGTCCGGGATCGTGGCCATCAGCCTGCATCCTCCGACAATTTGGTGAAGGTGAGGAATTTCTCCGGAGTCACGCGGATGGCCGCGCCGGTGGGGCAGGCGCGGACGCAGGCCGGGCCGCCATCGATACCCGAACACATGTCGCATTTGATCGCGACCTTGGGGCTTTCCCTGCCTTGCTTTTCGGCGGTCTTCTTGCGCCAGCTATAGCTTGCCTCGCCCGGGCCGGGGCCTGCGCCGAACATCAGCCAGCTGAGCAGGGACGGTTTCTCGGGCGGCTTGGCATCCATCCGGATCACCCCGTAGGGGCAGTTGCGCTGGCAGTTGCCGCAGCCGATGCAGGTATCGTCGATGAACACTTCGCCGTCCGGTCCGCGTTTGATCGCGTTGGGCGGGCAATCGGCCATGCAATGCGGGTGTTCGCAGTGGCGGCAGGATGTCGGCACATGGAGATGGGCGTAGGTCCGCCCGGCCTCCCGGTCCAGCCGGGATAATCCGTCGTGGCTGTCGGCGCAGGCTTTCTCGCAATTGTCGCAGCCGACGCACAGCTTCTCGTCGATCAGCAGCACATCGGTTGCCTCGCCGATGCCGTTGTCGATCAGGAACCGCGCGGTTTCGGAATACATGTCGACCGCGCTGCCGAAGCTGTCCTTGGGGCTTTCGATGAACGAATTGACCTCGCGCCGCGATGCCATTTCCGCCATCGCCTTGGCGCGCAGTGCGGGCTTGCGGTCCAGCAGCGCCACAAAGGCTTCGCCGGGGAACCGCACGACTTCGCTCTTGATTGCGGCCTTGACCGTGGCATTGCGGGGCGACCCATCGACAATTGCCATTTCGCCGAAGCAGGAGCCCGCGGGCAGGTAGGACAGGAATACCGGAGCGCCGCCGATCATTTTCTCGACGATCATCGACCCGCGCCGGATGACATAGACGTCCTTGTCCTCGGCGCCCTCGGTTACCACCACCTGTCCCGCGCGCACATCGACCAGCTCGGCGGCCTCGACAAGCTGCGCCACATCGGCCTTGGTCAGGCCGGACCCGAACATCTGCAGCAATTGCCGCTCGATCGAGATCGCGTTGACTGCACGCGCGGCGGAGGGCGCGGTTGCCATCAGCTTGAGCGCGGCGGTGCGGCTCAGCTCCATCACAATTGTAGGTTCGGCGGCGCGGATGGTTGAGCCGCGGCGGCGACCGGAAATCAGGCCGACTTCGCCGAAGATCGAACCTTCTTCGATCGGAACGGTGATGGTCGGATCGGCCGGATTGACCTCGACCAGCACCGACCCCTCGGCAATGCCGAACATGGACGATCCGGGATCGTTGCGCTCGAAGATCACCTCGCCTGCGTCGTATCCCGCAACGGTGCTGTCGAGCATCAGCTCGCGCATCTGCAGCGGTGACAGTTCCTGCAGGATCACCACATTGTTGCGGAAAGTTTCGAGCCATTGATCGACGGTTCTCACGCCGGGCAAGGCAGAGAATTTCTCCGCCAGGATCGGTTCGTCCGCGGGCTTCAGATCGAGGTTCCCATTGAGGAATTCGACCACGTCATAGCCCTGGTTCATGCAGTGCTTGATCAGCGGATATCCCGCGAGCGCGCCAATGACGTGGATTCCCTGCTGGGTGGTTTCGAAGCTGGGCGACAGCTTGGGAAAAGCGCCGCGATCCTCGCTGGTGAAATGGATCCCGCAGCCCTCCACAAATCCGCGCGGGGGCTGCGAGCCGGTGCGCGCGATGATCCGGTCGCAGTGGATGGTTTCCTGCCCGTCACGCGTTTCCAGCACCAGCTCGCCGGGGCGGACTTCTGCCGGAGCGGTTTCCCGGCGCACGAAGATACGGCCCGCTGCTTCGGCTTCTTCCAGCAATTTGACGTTGGCCGATTTCGCCCGGGCAAAATCCGACCCGCGGTTGAGGATGGAGACGACATTGTTCTGCTTGGGGTCCGCAGCGAGGCCGAGCGCATTCTCTATTCCGGCGTCACCTGATCCCACCACGGTGATATGCTCGTCGAAATATTCGCCGGGATCGTCCAGCTGGTACTGGATCAGCGGCAGATCGGCACCGGGGCAGCGCAATTTGTTCGGATTGCCCTGCGTTCCGATCGCCATGATCACAGCTTCGGCATGGATCGGCACGCCACCCTTGATTTCGATGACGAAATTGCCCGCCGCGCCGGTGATCGCTGAAACTTCGGAATTCAGCTGCACGTTGATCTTGCCCGACGCAATCTGCTCGTCCCAGGTATCCAGGATGAATTCGCGCTTGCCCGCGTCGAAATCGAGATCGGAACGAAGCACCAGATTGCTGGGCGTCGCCATGACGTGCTTGCCCTTCTGGTATTTGAAAATCGTGTCTGAGAGATGATCGGTCTTCTCGATCAGCATATGGCTCATACCCAGCGCCGCCGCACGCGCAGCTGCGCTGAGGCCGGCAGGCCCTGAACCGATTATGGCAACGCGATAGTTCGCTTTCCCATTCTCAACTGGCATGCGTGACCCCCCGAAGCGTCCCGCGACCTTTTTTTGTTATGCGATACCATACGCAATCGGCGGCAAAGCGCCACCCCTCTATAACGGCCTGCACGGATTGCCGGATACCGGCTTCGCTGCTAATTCGCCGGGATGGACAGGACAGAAATTCCAGCACCACCTGGCGATGGCGAACCCGCTCAGCCGGGCAGGAAATCGCGGATCGGGCTGTTCGCATTCCTGATGGGAACGGCCCTGGTCGTGATCGCGATCGGATACCGGGCGTTCAATCCGGTGATCTCGCCGGAGATTGCGGCGGCGAACGAGCGGGCGCCGCTGACCATCCCGGAATTGCAGGCGCTGGCGGAGAAGGACCCGCTCAATTCGAAAGCGTGGCAGGAGCTCGCCTTCGCGCATTTTTCCGCTGGCGGGTACGAACAGGCGGCGCGGGCCTATCGCCAGGCCGCCGAAGGCGATCCGGATAACGCGGTGCTGTGGTCTGCGCTGGGCGAAGCGCGGGTGATGGCGAGCGAGCGGGACCCGATGCCTGCGGACGCGGTGACGGCGTTCGAAAAGGCGATTGCTCTGGACCCGACCGATCCTCGCTCGCGCTATTTCCTCGCCGTGCGCAAGGATCTTGCCGGGGATGCTCGCGGGGCCATCGCTGACTGGACGGCGCTGCTGAAGGATACGCCGCCGGGCGCGGTGTGGGAGGATAATCTGCGGCGCACGATCGAGCAGGTCGGCACAATCAACGGGATCGACACCGCCCCCATGCTCGCCGCAGTGGATCGGGACCGTGCCGCCTCCGCCCCGACGGCTCCCGCGGCACTGACGGCTGGCAACGCCATTCCCGGTCCGACGCAGGACCAGATCGCCGCCGCCCGCGCTCTTCCGCCCAGCCAGCAGCAAGCGATGGCGGAAGGCATGGTGGAGCGGCTCGACGCACGGCTACGCAGCGAGCCGGGCGATGTGAATGGCTGGGTGATGCTGATGCGCAGCCGGATGACGCAGGGGCAAGCGGATCAGGCTTCCCGCGCGCTCAAGGATGCGATTGCCGCCAACCCCGCGCAGGCCGCGCGGCTGCAGGCGGAGGCGGACGCGCTCGGCGTTCGTTGATCCGCGGGGCTGATTACAGCGTCTTGATGATCGCCGAGAAATCCAGGTCCGAATGACCTTCCGCGAATTTCTCGTACAGCGCCTTGGCATGGGCACCGAGCGGGGTTTCCATCCCGGCGCTTTCCGCCGCTTCCATCGCCAGCTTCAAATCCTTGAGCATCAGCGCGGTGGCAAAACCGCCCTTGTAACCATTGTCCGCCGGGCTTTGCGGGCCCACGCCGGGCACCGGGCAATAGGATGTCATCGACCAGTTCTGGCCTGAACTGACCGAGCTGATGTCATAGAAGGTCTGCGGATCGAGCCCCAGTTTCTGCGCCATGGTGAAAGCTTCGCAGGTGCCGATCATGTGGATGCCCAGCAGCATGTTGTTGCAGATCTTCGCCGCCTGCCCCGCGCCTGCACTGCCGGCATGGATCACCGCCTTGCCCATGGCGGCGAGGACCGGCTCGGCGCGGGCAAAGGCTTCCTCGCTGCCGCCGACCATGAAGGTCAGGGTGCCGCCGCTCGCCGCGGCGATGCCGCCCGATACGGGGGCATCGACCATGGCATAACCCGCATCGGCGGCGGCTTTTTCCACCTCGCGTGCGGTCGCCACGTCGATGGTCGAACAATCCATCAGGATCGCGTCCTGCGGTGCGTTGCCGATCACGTCCGTGGTGAACACGCGGGAAACGATCCCGCCATTGGGCAGCATGGACACCACCGCCTCCGCGCCTTGCACGGCTTCCTTCGCGGTCGGGAAAGTGTCGCACCCATTGGCCTTCGCCTGGCCCAGCGCAACCTCGCTGAGGTCGAAGGCGCGGACAGTGTGGCCGGCCTTTACGAGGTTAGCGGCCATGCCCGCGCCCATGTTGCCAAGGCCGATAAAGGCGATTTTCATGTTACTCTCCGGTTGGGTCATCCCAGCGCAGGCTGGGATCGGGTTGTATCGTGTCTTTCACCAATTGCGGGCGATCCCAGCTTTCGCTGGGTTGACGATTTGGAAGGGCAATTGTTCACCGCCCCTTCCACTTGCCCTCGCGTTTTTCGATGAAGGCGGCCATGCCTTCGGCTTTGTCTTCGCTGGCGGTCAGGATCTGAAACAGGCGGCGTTCGTGGCGGATGCCTTGCGCCAGATCGGTTTCGAAGGCGGCGTTGACCATTTCCTTGTTCACCAGCGCGGCCATGGGCGGCATTCCGGCGATGGTGGCGGCGGTTTTCAGGGCTTCGGGCAGCAAATCATCATGCGGAACCACGCGGGCGACGAGGCCGGATCGCTCGGCTTCCTCAGCGCCCATCATCCGGCCGGTCAAACACATTTCCATGGCTTTCGATTTGCCGACTGCGCGGGTGAGGCGCTGCGATCCGCCCATGCCGGGGGCGACACCCAGCTTGATTTCCGGCTGGCCGAATTTCGCCTGATCCGACGCGAGAATGAAATCGGCCATCATTGCGAGCTCGCATCCGCCGCCCAGCGCAAAGCCGCCCACCGCCGCAATCCACGGCTTGCGCACTGCTTCGGTCACATGGCTAGTCCACCGCGCGAAGAAATCCTCGAGGTAGAAATCCGCCGCTGCCTTGTCGGCCATTTCCTTGATGTCGGCCCCGGCGGCGAAGGCCTTGTCGCCCGAACCGGTCAGCACCGCGCAGCGCTGGCTGTCATCCGCCTCGAACGCGGCAAAGGCGGCGATCAGATCGTCCAGCACCTGCCCGTTCAGCGCGTTCAGCGCCTGCGGCCGGTTCAGCGTGATCAGCGTTACGGCGCCGCGCGTTTCGGTGAGGATGGTCTCGTAACTCATTTCAATCTCCGTCACCCCAGCGGACGCTGGGGTCGTTTTCAACAATTTCCCACCATTTGGACAACGATCCCAGCCTGCGCTGGGATGACGCCCTAAGACAAGGGTGCCCACTCTTCATTGTCGGGCAGCGGCGCAAAGATCGCGTCCAGCAATTCCTCGGTCACACCTTCCGGCATAGGCGGGTTCCACGCCGGATCGCCGGTCTTTTCCACGATCACAGCGCGGACGCCTTCGGCAAAGTCGGGCCGGACCAGCACGCGGCTGGCAATCCGGTATTCCATCCGCATATTGTCGGCGAAATCGGTCAATTGCGCGCTGGCGGCCAGTTGCCGCAGCGCGACCTTGCAGGTCTGCGGGCTCTTGGTGCCGAGCGCATCGCGTTCCTTCTGCGCCCATTCGCTGTCGTCCGCTTCGAGCCGGGCGAGTATGTCTTCGAAGCTGTCGGGGGCAAAGAATTTCGCAATCTTGTCGACGTTATCCTCCAACCGCGCCTTTGGCGGGGTGACCGAAAGTTCGGACAATATGCCCGAAATCCGGCTCGGGTCCGCACTGATCCGGGCCTTCGCCTCCGCCAGTTTCTCGGACGGCAGATAATGCGTGGCGAGCCCGGCCCACAGGCATTCCGCCCCATCCAGCCGCGCACCGGTCAGCGCCAGAAACTGCCCGATCCTCCCGCCGAGGCGCGAGAGATACCAGCCCCCGCCGACATCGGGGAACAGGCCGATCCCGGTTTCCGGCATCGCGAAGCGCGTATGTTCGGTCGCGACGCGGAACTTGGCGGGCTGCGAAATGCCCACGCCGCCGCCCATGGTGATCCCGTCCATGAACGCAACCACCGGCTTGGCATAGGTGAACAGCTGATGGTTGAGCTGGTATTCGTCATGGAAGAATTTCCGGCCCGAAACCCCGCCGTCATTAAGCGCCGAATTGCGCAGGAATGCGATGTCGCCGCCTGCACAAAACCCGCGACCCTCCGCATGGTCGACGATGATCGCGCCCACGGCATCGTCTTGTGCCCATTCGGTGAGCGCCGCGCTCATCGCGTGGCACATCTCCAGCGTCAGTGCGTGCAGCGCCCCCGGCCGGTTGAGGGAAAGATGGCCTGCCGCGCCGTGGGTGTGGGTGAGGACTTCGTTGGTCATGTGACATTCTTTGCCGGTTCAATCAGGTCCCAGCGGTTGCCCACCAGATCCTCAAATACGGCGACAGTGCCGTATGACTCGCGCCGAGGTTCTTCTAGAAATAGGACGCCTTTTTCCTTCATGTGATGATGGCTGCTTTCGAAGTCGCTTGTATAGAGGAAGAAACCGACCCGCCCGCCGGCCTGCTTTCCGATGGCAGACGCCTGTGTTGCGTTCGCGGCCTTGGCCAGCAGCAGGCGCATGCCGCCCTCGCTCTCCACTTCCACCCAGCGCTTGGTGGCGCTTTCTGCGCGATCCATCCGCAGCCGGAAGCCCAGTTTATCCGTGAAGAAGTCGATGGCCTCGTCATAATCGGGGACGACAAGGCTTATCATCTCGAGCCGGGGCGGAGTCATTGCCGCAGCAGGTCCCGTCCGACGATCATTCGCATGACCTGATTGGTGCCCTCCAGGATCGAATGGACCCGCAGATCGCGCCAGAACCGCTCGATCGGGTAATCCTTGAGATAGCCGTAGCCGCCGAGCAATTGCAGCGCATCGTCGACGATCTTGCTGCCGCTGTCGGTCGCAAGACGTTTGGCCATGGCGGAGAAGCGCGATTTGTCCGGCGCGTTGGCGGTGACTTTTGCGGCGGCGAGATAGAGCAGCGCGCGGGCCGCTTCGAGATCGGTTGCCATGTCGGCGAGCATGAACTGGGTGTTCTGGAAATCGGCCACCCGCGTGTCGAACTGCTTGCGGTCCTTGGTATAGGCGATCGCCTCGTCCAGGCAGCGCTGCGCTCCGCCCAGCGAACAGGCACCGATGTTCAGCCGCCCGCCATCGAGGCCCATCATCGCAAAGCGGAAGCCTTCGCCTTCTGCGCCGACCCGGTTCACCACCGGCACGCGGGCATCCTCGAAGATTACCTGCGCGGTGGGGCTGGCGTTCCAGCCGAGCTTGCGCTCCGGCGCGCCGAAGCTGACGCCGGGGGTGTCCTTGTCAACCACCAGACAGCTGATCCCGCCGGTCTTGTGTTCGCCGGTGCGAACCATCGTGACATAGACATCGTTCACCCCGCCGCCCGAAATGAACTGCTTTGTGCCGTTCACGATGTAATGATCGCCGTCGAGCCGAGCCGAGGTCTTCAGCGCTGCAGCGTCGGACCCCGAACCCGGTTCGGTCAGGCAATAGCTGGCAAGTTTTTCCATGGCTACCAGATCGGGCAGGTAGCGGTCCTTGACCTCCTGTCCGCCGAACTGGTCGATCATCCACGCAGCCATGTTGTGGATCGAGATGAAGGCGCTGGTCGCTGGGCAACCGTACGCCATGGCTTCCATGATGATCGCGGCTTCGAGCCGGCCCAGACCGATGCCGCCGGATTCCTCCGACACATAGATCGCCCCGAAGCCGAGCTCGGCTGTCGATGTGATCACATCGCGGGGAAAAATCTTCTTTTCGTCCCACTCCGCCGCGAAGGGCGTGATGTTGTCGGCGGTGAAGCGCCGGGCCATTTCCTGAATCGCCAGCTGGTCTTCGTTGAGTTGGAATTGATCGTTCATGCCGGATCGTTAGCGCAATTATCGGCTTTGTGCACCGTCACTTTTGTTAGCTGCGCTGATGATGGCTTCGGCTTCGATTTCCACCAGCCATTCCGGCCGGCAGAGCGCGGCGACACCGACCATTGTGGCCGCCGGGCGGGCAGCGGCGAAGTAGCGGGCGTGGACTTCGCCCACCGCATTCTGCTCGGCAATATCGGTCAGGAACATCCGGGTCCGAACGATGTCGGCCGCTGTTCCGCCCAATTCCTCCACTGCCCTGATGATGACAGTGCAGCACCGCGCCGCCTGCGCCTCGGCACCTCCCGGTGTGGTCGAGCCATCATCTTCGATCGGTCCGGTGCCGGCGACGATGATCCGGTCCCCGGTCCGCACTGCGCGGCAAAACCCGAACTGCGCTTCGAACGGGGAACCCGAGGTGATACGCTGGCGCACTGCAGGTCTCCTGACATTGAGCCGCGCCAATAGACCGGCAGCGCGCGCGGAGGCAAGGTGCGGATCGGGCGGGCCGTTCCGGAAAAGCTGTGCAGGGTTCGACGTTCTTGCGTTGACCCGGGCGCCCCCCCTATGGCACTTGGCGGCGGGTTTTTCGGTTTCAACACTTTGCGGGTGTAGCTCAATGGCAGAGCAGCAGCTTCCCAAGCTGACGACGAGGGTTCGATTCCCTTCACCCGCTCCAACCCGGCTGCCCGGTGCGCCGACCTGATGAACCCGTGTATGCTTCAGGACAGTATTGCGGAACCTGTGCTGGACCTGCCCTGATCCTGTCGACCGCAAAGGTGCCCTTGTGACCGCTGCCAAAACGCCCAAGCTGAAAATGCGCTCCTGGCTGTTCGCTCCTGGCGACAGCGAGAAGAAGATGGGCAAGGCGCTGGCCAGCCCTGCGGACATTGTGATCTACGATCTCGAAGATGCGGTCGCGGCGGAGAACAAGGCCGCGGCGCGGCAGATGGTGCATGATTTCCTGTGCGAACATCCCGCCGACCGGGCGCGTATCTGGGTGAGGGTCAATCCGCTCGACGGGCCGTACACGCTGACCGATCTGGCGGCGATCATGCCCGGGCACCCTGGTGGGATCATGCTGCCCAAGGTTTACGGCCGTCAGGATGTGGAGGCGCTGGACAAATATCTCGCCGCGCTGGAAGTGGCGAACGGTATCGAACAGGGATCGACGCCGGTGATCGTGCTGATTACCGAAACCGCCGAGGGGATGTTCCACACCGGCGATTACAAGGGCGCACCGCGGGTGGCGGCGCTGACCTGGGGGGCGGAAGACCTGGCCGATTCGCTTGGCGCGGCATCCAACATTGATCCCGATGGCAGTTACGGCTTTACCTATGAACTGGCGCGCAGCCTCTGCCTGCTCGGCGCGGCGGCGGCGGGGGTTCCGGCAATCGACACGATCCAGACCGACTTCCGCGATCTGGAAAAACTGAGGTTGCGAGCGGAGAAACTGCGGCGCGAAGGTTATCAGGGGATGCTGGCGATCCATCCGGCGCAGGTCGATGTGATCAACGCAGCCTTCACACCCAGCGCCGAGGATATAGCCGAAGCGCGCGCGATAGTGGCGGTGTTCGCGGCCAATCCCGGTGCCGGTACCATCGGTTACAAGGGCGGAATGCTTGACCGGCCGCATTTGTCGCGTGCCGAACAATTGCTTGCGCAGGTGGACGAATAGCAAGCCGCGGTACTTGCCATCAAGTCAGGCCCCGCGCGAGCCAGTCTTGCTGTCCGCACTTGCTGCCAGAGCGGCAACCCGTTCGAGGACTTCCGCTGCCCATTCCTGCCGGCAGATCAGCAGGTCCGGCATATAGGTATCGGGCTGATTGTAGACGAGCGGCGACCCGTCGACTCGGCTGACATGGAGACCATGCGCCAGCGCGACCGCAGCGGGGGCGCAGCTGTCCCATTCGTATTGACCGCCGGTGTGGAGATAAATCTCGGCTTCGCCGCGCACGACCGCCATCGCCTTGGCACCGGCGCTGCCCATCGGGACAAGTTCGGCCCCGATTTGCTCCGCAATCGAGACGGCTTCCTTGGCTGGCCGGGTCCGGCTGACGACCATCCGCGGAATACCGGCCATCGGCGGCAGCGGCGTGGGCCGGTCGGATCGCAGCACTAGCCCGAGACCCGGCAGTGCAACCGCGCCGATCTCCGGTCTGCCATCGACCGTCATGGCGATGTGGACCGCCCAGTCCGTCCGCTCCTCCCCATATTCGCGCGTCCCGTCGACCGGATCGATGATCCACACCCGGCTCTTGCCCAGACGTTCGTCGGTATCGGTGCTTTCTTCCGACAGCAGTCCGTCATCGCCGCGCAAATGTTGCAGCGCATGGACCAGGAACTGGTTCGCCGTCTGGTCGCCTGCCTTGCCCAGCGCCTTGGCACCGAGTAGGCCGCAGCGGCGCACCTGAAGCAGCAGCGTGCCCGCCGTTTCGGCCAATGCCGCGGCAAGGTCCGCATCGCTCATGCCTTGCCCCATTTCCGTAATTTGGGGATCGATCATTTCAGCGGCAAGATCTGGCGAACGATGTATTCGGCCGCTTCGGCGGGTGTCATGGCGACGGTGTTGACGGTGATATCGGGTGCCTCCGGTGCTTCATAGGGGCTGTCGATCCCGGTGAAGTTCTTCAGCTTGCCTTCGCGGGCCTTCTTGTAAAGTCCCTTCACGTCGCGCGCCTCGGCCACCTCGATCGGCGTATCGACAAAAATTTCGACGAATTCGCCCTCGGGCAGCATGTCGCGGACCATCTGGCGCTCGGCACGGAACGGGCTGATGAAGGCCGTCAGCACGATCAGCCCGGCATCGGCCATCAGCCGCGCCACTTCCCCGACCCGGCGTATATTCTCGATCCGGTCCGTATCGGTGAACCCGAGGTCCTTGTTCAGCCGGTGGCGGATATTGTCGCCGTCCAGCAGGAAGGTGTGGCGGTTCATCAGGTTGAGCGTCTTCTCGACCTCGTTGGCGATGGTTGATTTGCCTGAGCCCGACAGCCCCGTGAACCAGAGGACCAGCGGCTTCTGGTTCTTGAGGCCCGCATGATCCTCGCGGCCGATGGAAGTCGCCTGCCAATGCACGTTCTGGGCGCGGCGAAGGCTAAAATGCAGCATTCCGGCGCCCACGGTCCGGTTGCTGATCTTGTCGATCAGGATGAACCCGCCCAGGGTACGGTTCTCGGCATAGGGTTCGAAGACCAGTGGTTTGTCGGTGGTGATCTCGGCCACCCCGATCCCATTCAGTTCCAGTGTCTTCGCCGCCAGATGATCCATCGTGTTGACGTTGATCTCGTATTTTGGGGCATGGATGGTCGCCGATACCGTCTGCGTCGCCAGCTTGAGGTGATAGGCCCGGCCGGGCAGCATCGCCTCGTCATCCATCCAGACAATCGTCGCCTCGAACTGGTCGGCCACTTCGGGCGGGGCGTCGGCCACGGCCAGAACGTTGCCGCGCGAGCAATCGACTTCGTCCTCGAGACAGATCGTCACCGACTGGCCCGCGCCCGCCTCTTCGAGCTCGCCAGCGAAAGTCACGATGCTCTTGACCGTGCTGGTCTTTCCGGAGGGCAAGACGCGCACCGGATCGCCCGGTTTGACCATCCCGGTAGCGATCAGTCCCGAGAAGCCCCGGAAGTCGAGATTGGGGCGGTTGACCCACTGGACCGGCATCCGGAACGGTTTTGCGGCATCGCGTGCGGTGTCCAGCTCGACCGTTTCGAGATGGGTGATCAGCGGCGCGCCTTCGTACCATGGGGTATTGTCCGACAGCGTGGTGATATTATCGCCCCGGAAGCCGGAAATCGGCATGGCGGTGAAATTCTCGATCCCGATACTGGCCGCAAAGGCGGAGTAATCGGCCACGATCGCGTCGTATGTGCCTTGGTCGTAATCCACCAGGTCCATCTTGTTTACCGCCAGCACGATATTGCGAATGCCGAGCTGGTGGCACAGGAAACTGTGCCGCCGCGTCTGGACCAGCACGCCCTTGCGCGCGTCGATCAGGATCACCGCGAGATCCGCGGTCGATGCCCCAGTGACCATGTTGCGGGTGTATTGTTCATGCCCGGGGCAATCGGCGACGATGAATTTGCGCTGTTCGGTGGCGAAGAAACGGTAGGCGACATCAATGGTGATGCCCTGTTCACGCTCCGCGGCAAGCCCATCGACCAGCAGCGCGAAGTCGATTTCCTCGCCTTGAGTGCCCGATTTCCTGGAATCCGATTCCAGCGCGGCGAGCTGGTCTTCGAAGATCATCTTGGAATCGTACAGCAGGCGGCCGATCAGAGTGCTCTTGCCGTCATCGACGCTGCCGCAGGTGATGAAGCGCAGCATCGACTTGTTCTGGTGCGCAGCCAGATAGGCGTCGATATCTTCCGCGATCAGGGCGTCGGTCCGGTAGGATTCCTGTGATGACGTCTTGTCCATCAGAAGTAGCCCTCCTGCTTTTTCTTCTCCATCGATGCGTCACCATCATCCTTGTCGATCACCCGGCCCTGGCGTTCGGACGTGGTCGTGAGCAGCATCTCCTGCACCACTTCGGAAAGGGTGGCCGCCTCGCTCTCCACCGCCCCGGTCAGGGGTGAGCAGCCAAGGGTGCGAAACCGTATCGAACGTTCGGTGATCTCCGGCAGATAGCCGAGCACTTTCTCAAGACGGGCCAGGTCATCGGCCATGAACAACCCGCCTTCCCATTCATAGGTCGGCCGCTTGGCGGAGAAATACAGCGGCACAATCTCGATCTGCTCGGCCATGATATATTGCCAGATATCCAGTTCGGTCCAGTTGGACAGCGGGAACACGCGAATGCTTTCCCCTTTGGCCTTGCGGGTGTTGTAGGCGTTCCACAATTCGGGCCGCTGGCTCTTCGGGTCCCACCCGTGACTGGCCGTGCGGAACGAAAATATCCGCTCCTTCGCCCGGCTTTTCTCCTCGTCGCGCCGCGCCCCGCCGAACGCCGCGTCGAAGCCGTATTTGTCGAGCGCCTGTTTCAATCCTTGCGTCTTCCACATATCGGTGTGGAGCGGGCCGTGATCGAACGGGTTGATCCCGCGGCTTTCGGCCTCGGGATTATGATAGACCAGCAATTGCATCCCGGCATCGGCTGCGGCCTTCTCCCGCAGCGCATACATCTCCTTGAATTTCCAGGTGGTATCGACATGCAGCAGCGGAAATGGCGGCGGCGAGGGGTAGAACGCCTTCTTCGCCAGATGCAGCATCACCGCGGAATCCTTGCCCACCGAATACAGCATCACCGGCTTGGCTGTCTCTGACACCACTTCGCGCATGATGTGGATGCTCTCGGCTTCCAGGCGTTCGAGATGGGTAAGGTTACGCGTCATAATTGGAGGTCCGTTTTTAGGTAAATGCAGAAAGCTGTCAATTTCAACTGGATCTTGGCCCTTATCGTTTGCAGTGTGCCGGCGATTTCAAGACTTTTGTCCACTCGGCCAAATGGCAGGAGCAGGCCGATCCGCGTAGCAATCTTTTCTTGCAGACGCGGCATCGCTGCCATCATCCCCGGGAAATCATCGGGATTGCCGACGCGCCAGCAGCACTCTGGTGTGGCATTCGCCGCCGCATATCCTTAACGCAGCGCGGAAAGTTCAGGCAATCAGGTGGACAGACATGGCCCGCAAGCATTCGAAACACGGCCGCTACGAGGACCTGCACGATGGCGGGGAGCAGGACATCCCGGATATTGCGGTAGCGTGCTGGCTGTGCGGCAGGCCGACCGGCAAGACGATCGTATGGCATCACCCGGTGCCGAAAAGCCGCGGGGGGCGCGATGTCGTACCCATGCATCCGATTTGCCAGAATACCCTGATCGCCAATTTCAGCAATTCCGAATTGCAGCGCCATGGGATGGATGTGGAGGCCTTGTTGGCGAACCCCAATGTGCGCAAATTCGTCGATTGGGTGGCGAAAAAGGATCCCGATTTTACTGCGACCATAGCCAAAAAGCAGCGCTAGTCTGTCGGAAAGATCGCGATATCCAGGGGACGCAGTCGCAGTGATCGAAGGTTACTCGCCAGAGACAGGGGTCCGCCCGGTGGACCACCTTCCGGCGCCTTGCGTCAGCTCTCCGGCGGGATAAGCGCGCTGATTTCATACACCATTCCATTCGAAGCCGAATGCGCGGGCAACGAAACCACGGGTCCGGCAGCATCGTCTCCGATCACGATTGTGCTTCCGTCACGCCGCAAGGGTAACGTGGAATTTGCAAGATTTGCCAAATCCACCGTACCGCCCGATTCCGACAATGTGGTCTCGAGATCACTCTGGGCAACCGTTCCGGGAACCATGTGGTGCCTTAGCAGCGCGATCAAATCGGGGCGACCTTCCTCGGAGCGGAGCCAATCGAGTTCAGCCTCTGGCAATTTGGCAAACGCCTGATCATTGGGCAGGAACAGGGTGTAGGCCGCCTCACCTTCCAGCATCTGTTCAAGACCGGCCCGCTTTATCAAATCGTTCGCGGTCTCCATTCCCTCGATGTCGCCCAAAGAACCGGAGATACTCTGGCCCGTCTCCACGGAACTGGTTTCAGGCACATCGGCTTCATTGCAGGCACTTGTGCCGCTCAGCAGGGCGATAGCGGCAACTGCCGCGAAAAGTCTGGTTCGCATCATTTCCCTGTCTCTAAACGATCAGCTGGATTGCGGCCGCAATCAGGCGGGTTTCCGGATCGACCTGATAAACATAGCCGTCGCTATAGCGATAATACGCATCGGGCCGATCGTAATATTGATCCCGGTACTGGTTCGGCACGTTATAGACGTCATAGCCGGAAGGTATTGGGCGCCCGACCTCGAAATTGTTTCCTGTCAGCAACCCGACGATACCCTCGATCGCCTGGTCTTGCGGATTGACCCGGAAGATCGTCCGGTCGGCATAGCGATAATCGTAATTATCGCCGCGGCCATAGTAGCGTCCGTAATATTCCGGAACGCGGTAATCCTGATATGCGGCCGGCCATTGGTTGCCGCCGAACAATGCACCGCCCACCAGCGGCAGGAACGCATCGACCAGATTGCTGCCGGACCTGTATTGGTACGCATATCCGTTGAAAAAGCGCCAGTCTCCGTCGCGGAAACGCGAATAATTCAGCAGATAGTTTCCGCCAGACTTCTTTGCCTGTCCCGGGGGCTGACATCCGTTACCCTTTTTCGCCAGCCCAGGTGGGCAGAAGCCGCTCAAGGGTCCGAAATCCCGATCATATCGAAGGGCGAAACGGCGGCGATCGTCGTCATCGATGAATTGAAACCGATCGCGGTCGCCACGGTCGTCGTATCGGCGGACATTGGCCTTCCCGAGGTTGGACCGTGAATTTCCTCGATCGGAATTGTCGATACGCTCGGCGGTGCTGTCCTGGCGTTTGTCTGATTTGCTGCCGCCCTTGCCAGCCTGCCCGCCGGCGTTGCCGTCCCGTGCGTTTGATGCTTGGGCGCTCCGGCCCTGATCAACCGTTTGACGAGCTGGGGGGCGATCGGGCTTCGCGGTTTCGCTATTGCGGTTCTTCGCCCCATTGCCCGCTGCCGGATTGGCCTTGTCGGGCTTGTTGGACGCTTGTGAAGCGCTTTTGCCTTGGCCTTTCCCGTTATCGTCGCCCGACTTTTGAGCCAAAGCCGGGGCAGCGATGGCAAGAGCCAGAACGCTTGTGAACGCCAGAATAGTTTTAATCGGACTTCTCCCTAATCTCGAACATATACTCATGGTTCGGTCAAAGGTTCCGCAAGTGTACTCGTCAGCCGCGATTTTAAGCATTGCGAACCTTCCCTGCTGGCCGCTCTCGCCTGCCTGCTGGTCTTCGCTGCGAACTGGTCCATCTTCCGGGTGTTGGCGATCAGCGCGGCGGGCGGCCTTCTCCTCGCCGCCTTGTGACTGGAACCACGCCATCACACCGAACGGGCTCAGCGTCCTGCGCCGCGCAAGGCAACCTCGATCACGATGGGAATGATAAGGCCGGGCAATGCGGCCTTGAAAAGGAAACAGGATATTCGGCGATCTGCTGCCCGCTTGGACTTGACGACACTATCGCATGGCACGCCCCGAATAAGCCTTGCTCGGGTCACCTGCCGAGCCGCCGACTTGCCGCGCTTCGCCGTTGTCATGTCCCATCAGTTCGCTGGAAGCCTTTTTCCGGGCATCGGACAGGCTCATCCCGTCGACCCAGTACCGTTCTGTTGTGAGTTCGAATTTTTCGGCAAGTTCGCTTTCAAATTCCCAGGAAGTCATAATCGAAGCCTTTCAATGGCCCCCTGCCGAACCAGCAGCGTTAATCGATTCGGACGCAGACTTCCTTCACTTTGGTTAGATTCGGAGGCGCGCTGTCGAGATTGAATCCCGAACGACGATTCCTGCACAAGGTCGGTATTCGCGCTCGCGCTTTGCGTCAGCATGGCGAGCTTCATGCAAAATATGCTTGGGGATCAGGGGGCTGGACCCTACGCTCTGAAAAAAGGGGGGGTAATGTTGGAAGAGCAAGCGAGTCTGGAGCATCGGGTTATCCCCCTTAATGGCCTGCAGATGCAAATTACCCTGGCGGGTCAGGGCGAAGCCTTGTTGCTCCTTCACGGATTTCCCGATTCCGCGAAATTGTGGCGCAAAATGATACCCGGCCTCGTTGACGCGGGATTTCAGGTCATCGCACCGGATCAGCGCGGTTTCGGCGAGACGACCGCGCCCGCGAAGGTAGCGGACTATTCGATAGACCGGATCGCGGTCGACGCGATCGCGCTGCTCGACACGCTGGGGATCGAGCGGGCGGGACTCGTGGGGCATGATTGGGGGGCGGTCATCGGCTGGCGGCTGGCAGCCGATCATCCGGAGCGTTTCAGCGGCTTTGTCGCTTTGTCAGTGGGGCATCCCAAGGCAACGCTCCGTGCAGGGTTTCGCCAGAAATTGAAGAGCTGGTATTTTCTCCTGTTCCTGCTGCGCGGCATCGGCGAGGCGGTTGTGCGCGCCGCCGATTTCAAGGCACTCGGCTGGATGACCCGGCAGGATCCCGAAATGGTCAATTGGCGGCGCGACCTGTCGCGGCCTGGCAGGCTGACAGCGGGAATGAACTGGTACCGGGCC
Source organism: Allopontixanthobacter sp. (assembly GCF_034376665.1). NCBI lineage: Bacteria > Pseudomonadati > Pseudomonadota > Alphaproteobacteria > Sphingomonadales > Erythrobacteraceae > Allopontixanthobacter > Allopontixanthobacter sp. The sequence goes on from NZ_JAXMJI010000096.1 coordinate 25,931, forward strand.
AATATCGCGGCCTTGTCCAAAGCCGATTTCCCGCCAGCACGCATACCTGTGCTTGGTTTGATCGGAAGTGCCGATGTCGCTTTGGGTACCGAGCAGATGCGCGATTCCGCCGACTATGCCGATGTCTCATTCCGCTGCGAAGTGATCGAAGGTGCCGGGCACTGGTTGCCATTATCTGCGGCGGCCGCGATCGAACCCAAGATTGTCGGCTTTTTGAAATCGGTGCGCTGAATCCTGCTCCGTCACCGCGGGTTTGACAATGTAGCCTGCCGGCCTAAGCTTCGCTGGGGGAGGGCACGATAATGGCCGAGGGGGACATGGCACAGCGGCTGGTCGATGCGGTCATCGCCGATTTTCCGGATCATAGGTCTGGAACCCGGCCAGCCCATACGATCGGCATCGGTGTGACCGGCCATTTCCGGGCGACGAAGATTGCCCGCGATTACTGCATCGCCGAGCATTTCGGGGGGCAGAAAGTCGCTGTCACCGTCCGCTTTTCCAACAGCATGGGAAGCCCGGTCCAGCACGATGGCTGGTCCGATGCCCGCGGAATGGCCACCCGCTTCCACCTCGAGGGTGGGCAGGCGACCGACCTGATAGCCATGACCTTGCGCGAGTTCTTCTCGCCCACGCCGGAAGATTTTCTCGAATTCAGCAAGAACGCCGAAATGCGGCCTGCAAAAGCTGCGTCACCGTGGTCGAAGATCCGGGACATGCTGCACTTGAAGCCGCCGTTGCCCGATCCCTACCCGGGCCAGCTGGAAAGCGGCATGGGCGGCTCGCTAAATTACGCCAATCACAACCGCAGCGCCCAACTCGCCGCCTTTGATGCAAGCTATCTCGGCGCGCCGGTCAGCTATGCGCGCGCGTCTTACAACGCGGTCCATACATTTGTGGTGACGGCGCCTGATGATACGCGCCGCTATGTCCGCTTTTTCTGGCAGCCGGTCGCCGGCGTCGAAGTGACCGATCCAACTCTGCCGCCAGTCGATGATTACCTGCAAGCGGAACTGCGTGATCGGCTTGCGACCTGGCCTGCCGAATTCCTGTTGTTGATGGCGGTTGGCGAAACCGGCGATCCACTGGATGATCCGACCACGGCCTGGCCGCTGCACCGTGCGCGGATTGTGATGGGTGTGCTGACATTGGTCGAAGTGCCGGTGGACCAGGATACCTATTGCGAGAAGATGAGCTTCAATCCGGGACGGCTCACACGAGGCATCGACATATCGAACGATCCCATACTGGCTGCCCGGATCGGGGCCTACGAAGTTTCGCGGCAACTGCGCGGCGGCACGGCCTGCCCGTTCCACAAGGAGTGATCTGATGCCGAAGGGAACCGCTTGGCTCAACCGGCTGGTCAACTCCCTGGCCAATTCGAAGTTTTTCAACTTTCTGGCGGGTCATGTGCTGGTGCCGTTCTGGGCCTGGCGGACGCCGGTCTACCGCCAGCATGGCGGCCCGCACGCCGCCGCACAGCCAGGGGACAATATGCAGCGCATGATGAATCTGGTTCTGCCGCTGAAGGACAAGACTGCGGTGGGCCGCGCCAAGGCTGCGCTCGCCATCGCATCCAACCTGGACCAGATCTACGCCGGTCTGGACAATGTCGGGACCGTCCATTTCGCTCGCTTCGTGATTATCAACAATAACATGTGCATGATCTCCTCCTACGATGGAGATTTTTCCAACTACATCCGCGATTTCGTTGCGCAGCTGGGCACGGTGTTCGACAGCGTCGTGGCGCTGATCGAGGACGGGGATAGGATGATCCCGACCAATGAGAATATCGACGCATTCATTAATTGGGTGCATGACCGGGACGTCTACCAGATCCCCGATGTGGCGACCGACCTTCTGCGCTATGGCACGATCGGGCATCCTGCGCCGGCGGCTGGAAGCGAGGATGATCTGCGGCTGATTCCCCGTGCCCTCATCCTGCAGCTGCACGCCAATCCGAACGCCTTGCTCGGCAGCGGTTATCGCGGCTATCCGGGGATTACCGCCGCGCAAATCCGGCACAAGATGGGTTTGGGCTGGTGAGCGCCCCGTTGACCGATCAGGGCTTCAACCCAGCCGACGTTCAGGGCAATATCCTGCGCGGCTATCGCTACGAACGTGTGCGCCATCTGATCCTCGAGGTGAAGGATGCAGCAGCAGCGCGGCAGTGGCTGGGCCGCACCGTTTCAGGTAGCGGCGACCAACCGCAGATCACCAGCGAGGAACATTGGAATATAAAGCCAGCAAGCTGCTTCAATATCGGCCTGACTTATGATGGATTGCGCGGCCTGGGTGTTTCCCGTGCGTCGCTCGCGTCCTTTCCTACGGAATTCAAGGCGGGGATGAGCGCTCGCTCGATCAAGCTGGGCGACAGCGGCAGCAGTGCACCGGACCATTGGGCTTCCCCGTTCGACGATCACCGCAAGGTTCATCTGATCGCATCGATCAATGCCGACGAGATCACCGAACTGGACCGGGTAGAGCAAAAGGTCGTTACTGCGGGTTCCGGCACGGCGTTCAACCTTCTCGGGGTCCGCGACGGCTGGAATTTCGATGGCGACAATATCCATTTCGGCTACCGTGACAGCATATCGCAGCCGCGCTTTATCGGCATCGATTATCCAGAAAGTTTTGCCGACGGCCAGCCGGCGGTGCCTATCGGATCGATGCTGATCGGATATCCCACCGAATACCAGGGGCTGTTATACAACGTGCCCCAGCCCGATGTTCTGGGCCGCAACGGCACCTTCAATGCGTTTCGGATTTTGGCGCAGGATGTCGCCGCGTTCGAGGATTATCTCGATACCGCTGCCGATGAATTGCTGCTCCACCAACAGGGCACTCAATTGCTGCCCGAAGGCGGAGAAAAATTCTTCGGTGAAAAGGCGTCGCGTCATTCAGCCATGCGCGAAATCGTTGCCGCGAAAATGTGCGGCCGCTGGCTCAACGGGGTACCGCTGGCCTTGGCGCCCGACCATCCGGTCCCCGCTTCGGACGTTTCTCTGACCAATTTCGATTACGGAGATGATGACGCGGCGGGCTGCCCGTTTGGGGCCCACATCCGGCGCTGCAACCCGCGCGAGGGCAGCATTGTCCAGCGCGCGGCACGTCACACACGGCGATTGGTGCGGCGCGGCACACCCTATGGCGGACCCTTCCACCGGGACACGCCCGACAGCGAGGAGCGGGGATTGCTGGGCAATTTCATCTGCGCCAGCCTTGGCGGGCAATTCGAAGCCTTGATGTGCGACTGGGTCAACCTGGGGCTGCAGGATCCGCAGATCACCGGATCGAATGATCCCATGCTGGGTGCCAACCAGCCCGAGACCAGCTGGTTCGTCATCCCGCTCAAAAACGGCGAATCGATAAAATTGCATGGCCTGCCGCGTTTTGTCACCACGCGCGGCGGGGCCTACACATTCCTTCCGGGCATTCCCGCGATCCGCTATCTCGCGTCGCTGTGAACCAAACGCCCGACGTTCAGGCTGGCGATGGGGCCAGTGGTGCGGCGACATAGCGTTCGGCGGTGTCGTCCAGCTTCGCGCATTCGGCAGGCAGATCATAGAGCGGCGCAAGTTCCTGTACGCAATCCGGCCACAGCCCGGTTTCCTTCCAGCAATCGTATAATCCCAGCCGCACGCAAACCTCCGCAAAGTGCACATCGCGGCGAAGGACTTCGCAATTGGGCATGAACAACCCGCTGGTTACCGCCGCATCGATCGCGGCACGGCCGTCGTTATCCGGGGTAAATTCGATCGGCCGTCCCTCGCGGATGGCAACCAGCAAATGCTCCATGGCCAGGTCCGCTTCCCCCATCGCCGCAGCCAGCCCGATATCGACCAGATAGCTGGTGGGGGCGCCGCGGTGAAGGAATTGCCCGACCGCCATCGCCCGGGTAGCCGGGTCCATTGCCGCTACGGCGCGCATGAACCCCACCAGCGCCTGCAAGGGCGGGATACCTTCGGTGTCCTGCGACGGTTCCGCAATCGATGCAGCACAATCGATATCGCCGTCGAAGATGGCAATCACGCCGCGGATGAAGCGGACGTAATTCGCATCAGCAAAGTCGTTCACGGCGCGCTCCGCCGTCGCAATTGCTTCCTCCGTTCGTCCGCTCGAGCGATAAGCAATCGCCAGATCGCCCGCGATGGTCGGGCTAAGCGGATCGCGCTCGAACCGGGTGATCGAGAGTTCGAGCGAGCGCGTCAGATAACCAAGAGAAATGAGGACGATGTTGTAAATCCCGGCAACCAGCTGGTTATCGGGAGCAAGCCCGTAAGCGCGTTCGGTCAACGCCAACTTCTCCGCGTGCTGGGCGAACGGTTGCTTGGTCATGGCCATCGCTGTCAGCGAGGTGGGACATTCTGGATCGAGTTCCAGTCCCCGCCGCGCGGCGGCGACCGCTGCTTCACCCTTGCGGTAAACGGCGAGCAAACCCCAGGCGTCGGCAAAATCGGGTGCCCTCGATACCGCCCGCGTCAGCAGATCGACGCATTTCGCCTGATCGGCCCAGGTGAGGTCCTGCAGGTAAATCGCCCGCGCGCGGAGATAGAAATCATAGGCCTCGGGATCGATCTTGGCTGACACTTCGGGGAAGAAGGTGGAATGAAGCGCAACCGCGATCGCCTCGGAAATCTCGTCCTGCACCGCAAAGATGTCTTCCAGGTCACGATCGAAGCGATCGGCCCACAAAATGGTCTGCCCGGTGGCTTCGGTCAGATGGGCGGCGATCCGCACTTTCGTGCCCGCACGGCGGATCGATCCGTCCAGCACATGTGTGGCACCCAGCGCTGCCGCCGCTTTCGGTTTGTCCGTGCCGCGGAACTGGAAACTCGATGTCCGGCCGATCACGCGCAGTTTCGATCCACGCGATATGCGGCCCAGGATATCGTCGGACACCCCGTCGGAGAAAAACTCCATTTCCGAATCGCTCGACAAATTGTCGAATGGCAGCACCGCCAGCAAGGTTTCACGAAGTCGCGGCGAACTTGCGAGTTGTACTCTGCCGGCAGTCGCTGACAGCGTCATGCGCTCCATCCCGACTAATTCGCGTACATCGTTCAGAAAATTGAGCCACGCGCCGTCGCCGGAATCGCCCGCCCAATGGGCCAGCTCTGCGGTCTGAACCAGTTCGAACATGATCGGCCGGTCGCAAGGCTCGATCATGCAGGGGAGGAGGGTCTTGTTGCGGTCGGCCAGGGTCGCCTCGGCGCGGACCCAGCGCGATTCCACCGACTTTCTGGACCACAACACCACAACAGACTTGGCCTCGCGCAGCGCCTGCTCGGTAACCTGGTCGTAGGAATCCCCGGTGCGCAGACCGACATCCCACCAGACATCGAACCCCTCGCGCTCGAACCCTTCGGCGAACAGCTTCGCTTTCGCCTCGTCCTCGCGATTGTAGGATAGAAAAATGTCCGGCACGCCCGAGTCCCCACTGGCACGGCGCCGATGGTTACAGAACCTGGTCTCGAACGTCGAATCTTACCTGCGCGCCCGAATCCCAGGTACGGCGGGTAGTATCGGGCCCGGGTCGTCGGCAGGTCCAAAGAACAGTTGCCCCTGCAGCCGGAGGCCCCAAGAGGCTGCGGGTGAACCGATCGAAACGCCGCGCGCGCGAAACGGTCGGACCGCAATCCCAAGCGATCCGACCGTTGGCTTCACCAGTTTACTGAATTATTCGGTGTCGGCATCCTCGGCAGGTGCCTCGCTGGACGCGGAGCCACTTGCTTCGCCCGCGATCAGCGCGTTGCCGTTGGCGGAGAGACCGCTGGCGGGAAGGGTTGTCAGCCCATCCTGCGTCTGCACCACGATCTGCCGAATTTGGCCACTGCGGGTGGCGACAATGTCGCGGACCGTGCCCAGCTGTGCACCCGAAGGTAGTTCGACTGGCATACCAGGAGCAACGGAGAACGCGCCATTGCCCTGGGCGGCACCGCTGCCGGCAAGTGCAAGGATACCGCCATCGGCCATGCCTGCACCCGACGCTGTCCCGCCGATAGCACCAGTTGTCGAACCTGCGGTATTGACGGCCTGTCCCGCCGTACCCGAGATCCGGTCGTGGACCCTTCCGACTGCCGGGGTTGCGAGATTGCGGACATTGGTCGCGGCGGCCCGTGCATCGCCAGCGCGCCCCTTAGCGGCGTTCATCACGGTGTCGGTGCCCAAAAGCTGCCCGTTGGCGCTGCCCGAGCCGGACGCAGCGGCCGAGCCCGACGCGTTGCCCGAGGCATCGCCGGCCGGCGTAGCGAGAAGCTGGCTGGTCGCCGGCTCCAGACTGGCGTCGACGCTTCGGTCAACCGCGACACTACCTGACCTACGGTCTACATTCTGGTTACCGCGCGTGGCAGCATTGCCGCGCAGCGTGCTGCGCGTGGTCGAACGTATGGTTTCGCCCGGTGCACGCAACGTCGAGCCGATCGAGCTGTTGAGCGCTCCAGTGACGCCGCCACCGCCGCCAAGCAGCTGAGCCTGGGCGGGAGCAGCAAAAAGGGTGAGGGCCGAAGCGGTAAGGAGGAGATGTTTCATTGTCAGTTCCTTTTCATCTGCGGATGCGGGGTTGGGGTGGGTGCATCCGCTCGAAAGGAAAACGGGCGGGTTCCGGTGTTTAATCCATTCTGCTTGAAAAAATTCTAGCGGCCAGTGCACGTGCCGCAGACGAGGCCGTTCCCAAAGGTATCGTCGCGGCCCTGGGCGCCAAGATCCACCGCCTCGCTATCGAGCGCGCTGCGCCAATTGCGCCCTTGTCCGATCGCCAACGCAGCGCGCGCCGCCACCAGCGGGGCCGCAAAGGATGTGCCGCGCAGCGCGATGCGCTTGCCCCGTGCGTTCCGTCCGAAAATGTCCGCTCCGGGCGCGGCATAGTCGAGATGCAATGCGCGGCCCGCCTCGATCAGCGCACGGCGCTTGCCGTCCACTCCGGTCACCGCCACCACGCCTTTATAGGATGCGGGATAGGCCGGCGGTGCCGCCGGACCGTCATTGCCGACGGCGGCGACGATAATTACGCCGCCGCGCTGTGCCGCGCCGATGGCCCGTTCAAGCACAGGGTTGCGCGGTCCCACCAGGCTGATCGTCACGACCTTGCTTCCGCGCGACACCAGCCAGCCCAGCCCTCTGGCTATGGCGAGGGCATTGCCGCCCGCCTTGTCGGTCCCATAGACATCTGCGACGCGGACCGTGCTGGCGCCCGCAGAAGCTAGCAAAGATGCGACCGAGCTGCCGTGATGGCTGGGATAGGGCGCACCCGCCGCGAAACCGCGGATCTCGAGCACTTTTACCGCTTGCCCAGGGGCACCGTCGATCATCCCGACAGGCACAGCGACGCTGGGCGAGCCTTGGGCGGAGAGTGCCACAACAGCGGTATTCACCGTACCCGCCTCGGTATGGATATGGTCGGCACTGATTTCTGCCTGCGGCAACAGCGCGGAAAGCGCCTGCTCTGCATCCGCGAGCTTCATGCCTGCGGGTACGCCAACGCGCATTACCGAAAGATCGAGACCCTCAAGCTGCTCCTCGGACAGAAGCCGAAATCCTGCTGCCAGAGCAGGGTCAAGTTCTCGCAGAGATGCATCCATGACCAGCAACTCACCATGCCGGGCCGGGTCTCCGCGCGCATCGCGCTCGACGATGCCCGGATTGCGGCGGACGAGACGATCGATCGCGCGGAGCCGGTCGCGTGCCAGCCGTTCGGCCGTCCGCTGCACCGATGTGTTGGTTTCGTCCAGTCCATCGATGATGCCATCAACTATGGGCGGGACGCCCGGAACCGAGGCGCGCGGAACGGCGACGCCGGGCAAGGCGATCTGCGCAGCAAGCGGCGCGGCTATCACTGCCAGTGCGGCCGAAAACAGGAAATATGCACGCATTGAACTCTCGCTTATTCAACCAATCGCATTAAGCATGGATGAAACGTATCCACTCGTCCGTTTAATTCATGGAAGGCAGAGGCGCTGAGCGAAACGTTCGAGAAAGACTTGCTGGCCTTGCTACCCCGGTTGCGCCGTTTCGCGATCGGGTTGGCCGGCAACCCGTTCGACGGTGACGATCTTTGCCAGATGAGTCTCGAGCGCGCCCTCGCCAATCGTTCCAGATGGACGGAAGGCACACGGCTCGACAGTTGGATGTATCGGATCATGCGCAATATCTGGATCGATGAAGGCCGGAAAACCACCCGTAGCTTGCAGACCTTCGTGGCCGAAGAGGCCGGAGCGGGGGTGGGCGGCGATGGCGCACAGGAGTTCCGGGTCGAGCTGTCCAATGTGGACCGCGCGATGCAGAAGCTGCCCGAAGATCAGCGTGAAGCTGTCCTGCTCGTGATGGTTGAACGCTATGCTTACAAGGAAGCCGCCGAGATTGTCGGCTGCCCGGTGGGTACGCTCAACTCGCGGCTGGTGCGCGGGCGCGACGCGTTGATGGCCATGCTGGGAGAGGATTCGTGACGATTACGCCCGAAGAAATCGCCGCTTTCGCCGACGGGCAGCTCTCTGCCGAGCGTGAGAGCGAAGTGGCTGCTGCGGCGGCCCGCGATCCCGATATCGCACGTCAGGTTGAACGGCACCGTGCGCTCCGGAACAGGCTGGCGGGCCATTATGCGCCGATCATTGACCAACCCGTCCCCGACCGGCTTACTGCCATGCTCGCGCAGCCGCAGACGGCCGAAGTGGTCGATTTCGGTGCTGCGTATGAGCAGCGCGAAGCACGGCGCCGTATCCCGCGCTGGGGCTGGATTGCCGGCCCCGCCCTGGCGGCATCCCTGGCGCTTGCGGTGATTCTGCCGCGCTCCGGCGACGATGCCTCTCCCTATGCAAATGCGCAGCTCGCATCGGTACTCGACGCGCGCCTGGTGGCCGATCAGGCTCCTGGGGCGGATATGCGGATTCTGCTGTCGTTCCGCAGCGATCAGGGCCGCTTCTGCCGCGCCTTCAGCGGCAGCGAGGGCGGCGGCATCGCCTGCCGCGACGATCAGGGCTGGAAACTCGAATCCCTCGGCGAAGGCAGTGAAGGTGCCGCCACGCAATACCGGATGGCCGGCGCTGGCGATGCAGAAATCCTCGCCCTTGCTCAGGAGATGGCTGCTGGTCCGGCCCTCGATCAGCAGGGCGAACAAGCCGCGCGGGCGCGGGGCTGGCGGTAAACTTTTCGACTGCAGACAGGCACAAGAAAAGGACCGGTCGGTCTGACCGGTCCTTCCTGCAGCCGTGGATGCGCCAGAAGCGCCGAGATAACTGTCTTCGCTCAATCCACGAAAAAGACCTGGCCCATTCGGTAACCGCGCTCGGCCATTTCCTCGATATAGTCGTACCGCTCGTGCTTCAGTTCGCGAGCGTATTCTTCCCATGCATCGCGATTGTCCTCCATATCGCTCGCGCGGCGCAAATCGCTGGTAAGTTCCTTCTGCGCTTCGGTCACGTCAATGCGGTAATCGAACCACAGGCTGTTCTCGATCCCGGCGATCGGGGCGGTAAGGATGAGTGCTTCCTCGGCGCGGGCCATCTGCTCTTCTTGCAAGATGGGCACGGCGGCCGCCCCGACGGTGGCGAGGCCCAGAGTGAAAATCGAAAGCGGAAAATAGTTCTTCATGTTTTTCTCCATGGTTGTCCGGTGCCCTTGCAACCGGCTTGAATGGAGAACGGACGAGCCTGTTCGCATAATCCATGTTTCAGGAAAATTTTGATCCGAAAACCGCCGACCGGGTAGCCAATTGGCGTGGAATTGCCGTCAATCGGCCATCGCAAGCTGTGCCCCGGCATCGAGCCCGTAGATATCGCTGCGGAAGGCAATTCCATCCGACGTCGGCATCGCCGTGATATAGGTAATGTAAACCGGCACGATCTCGGGCAATTCGATCCGTTGTTCGGCCCGCTTGCCGGGCCTGGGCAAGGCTTTGCCCAAAAGCCATCGGCCCAATCGATCCGCGTCCTCCACCCGCACGCAACCGGAACTGAGTTGCCGCTGGTCTGCCTTCAACAACTGCCGGTCGGGCGTATCGTGAAGATAGATACCCTGGGCGTTGGGAAACTCGAATTTCACTTTGCCCATGAAATTGCTGCCGCCTGGCTTCTGCCGGACGCGAACGGTCTGCGCACCTGCTGCAACGGCGTGCCAATTGATCTTCCGTGGGTCGAGGCGCGCAGGTTTCTCGCCGTAATCGGACAAGACTTCGTAGCCGCGGTCTTTCAGGTAACCGACACCCAGATCGACAACATTTGTCGCGATATTCTGTTGAACCAGATCGGGCGGGATATTCCAGTAAGGGTTGACTATGGCGTGACGGATGAAGCCCGCCATCATCGGAGTGGGCATTTCCGGCTTGCCGACCACGACCCGCATCGAATCCACGGCCTCACCGTTCTCATACATCCACAAGGTAGAGCCTGCCGCATCGACCAGCACGTATCGTCCGTCGCTATGGGCAGGGAGCGCCCTGATCCGTGCAAGATTTTCCCAGATCACGCGGCGTTGCTGCGCAGAATAATCGCGAGTGTCCATCGCATCGCGCAGAGGAGCGTAAAGGGGATGCATCCAGCCCATCCTGGCGACATAGTCTTCCAGCGAATCCGCCGAAGACGCAGCCTGCAAGGCGTACGCGGGTGTTGGGACGGCAGGCCCGAGGGCCTTCGTCTCCCAGATCATGTCGGGAACGGGTAAGTTGCGCGTTGCGCGGACATATTGGGCGAACAGCCGCGAAGCCTCGATTTCGGCGGCAGCAATGTCTTCCGCATCGCCCTTTGCGGCCCGCTTCAGGTCGCGGCGCAGATCCTTGGTGCGCAGTTTGCGCGCAGTCTTCCGGTCAAGCCCGTCGAACTGCGCAGTGTCGAGACGGTCGAGCAAGACGCCCACTGCCGGGTTCGCCTGACCCTTCTCCTCAAGCCACAGCGGGCGGAAGTTTCGGGCTGCATAGAAAAGTCGCAGGTCGTCCGACTCCGAAGCGATCTCGCGCTCCAGGACCGAGAGTGCCTGTTTCTGTGCTGCGGCCGGTGCGGGTACGGCTATCGCTAGCAACGCACCCGCAGCCAATATGGGGATCACGAGCTTCAGGGCACCAAACAGCTTCTCCGCAATCCCTCGCATTTGATGTCAGCCTCGCTCGCCCGAGGTGTAGTTGGCGGGCGTCGGCTGCACCACCGGAGCGCCTGAATAATACTGGCCTTCGCGCATGTAGCCATCCACGCAGCCATCATTGTTCGAATCGGCCCAGACTGCGCCGGCGAGTCCGCCGACAGCTGCACCGATCGCAGCACCTTCAAGCACCCCGAGACCATCGACCAGCGCGCCGGTACCCACGCCCACGGCAGCGCCTGCCGCACCGGTACGTAGAGCCGTTCCGCCGACGCTGGGGCACTCCCGGGTTGAAGCTGTCTGATAGCTCGCAGGAGCAGCATCATAGTTGGCAGGAGCACCCGCATAGTACTGACCGTTCCGGACATATCCGTCGACACGGCCATCGTTGTTGTTATCGGCCCAGACGGCGCCAGCAATGCCGCCAACGGCTGCACCGATGGCAGCGCCGGTCAGAATGTCGCCGCCGGCGATCGCGGAAACACCCGCGCCTCCAGCAGCACCGATCGCCGCACCTGTTCCAGCACTGGCAAGCGTATCGTCGTTGTTGTCGTAGGAGGCGCAAGCGCCGAGCGGGAGGGCTGCGGCGGCAATTAGGACTAGAGATTTCTTCATTGTAAATTCCCTTCGCATAACACGCGCGCCAGCGTGGCCGACGCGGCAAATGTCCCCCACCGTAATTTGCAAACGACGATGCGAGACTTCTGTTCCTAAGGGCAGGTGGTGGTTTGAATCCTCGCGGTCGCGCGGAGGCCGGCGCGACGTCGATGGACAGCGGGTTTCGACCAGCGATGTTTTGAAGTCCGCGTCGGACTGTCTGGTGCGGTCGAGAAGACTCGAACTTCCACGGCCTTTCGGCCACAACGACCTCAACGTTGCGCGTCTACCAGTTCCGCCACGACCGCACTAAAGTCAGGATGCGCCAAGGCGATCCTGCGGGGTAGGAGGGGGCCACTAGCAAAGGGCAGATCACTCCGCAAGCAGTGCTTTTGTCGGCAAATGGTTCGCGCGGCGACCGGATGGAGCGCGGCCTTGTCCCGCTGCGGGACGGGGTTAACACTTTACTTGTGTAGATGGTAAATAATGCGGCAACATATGGCGCATGGGAATTGGCGCAGCCTTGCTGATGTTCGCGGCGGCGACCGCGCAGACCGGCCCGCAAGCGCCGCCCATGTCATCAGGGGCGAAGCCGGGGGCGGAGGTGCAGGCAGAGGTGTCGGCGCGGATCCTTGGCGGCGCAGAGGTCAGGTTCGACCCAACGAACCAGGCGCCACACATCACCAGCCTGGCGCAGCCGCAATTACGGCGGGACGGGACGGACCAGCTATGGGTCGAATTTAGCTAGGCTTCCACCCGATTTCGACGAATTTGGCGGATTTGGGGACGTCCGTCACCGCTTCCACCACGTTCATCTTCTCGCCCGGAGCGAGAGTGGGCTGGGGCGGAGCAAGCACCCAGCTGTAAACGATCTTCTCACGCTCGTCGCGCATCACGATCAGGATCGAGGGAACCCGGCGGCTTTCGCGCCCGACATTGGTGATGGTGCCGACCGCGCCGAAGAATTCGCTGCCGTTGGGCAAGGTGCGGCGGTCTTGCTGGGCTGGCGGAAAATCCAGCTGCAGGTCGGGTTGGTTCGCAGCGAAAGTCGGACGGTTCAGCGGCACCCAATCGGGCGCACCCCAATAACTGAGCGCCGCGACGGTCCCGAGCGCGATAACGGCAAAAACAGCCGCCGCGGCGGTCCATATCCTCAGCGGGTTGCGGCGGGAGTGGAACGGAGGTTCATATTCGAACTGCGAATATTCCGCTTCGGGTTCCTGCAGGGAGCCGGAAACAAAGTCACTGTCAGGCGCGCTGTCTTCCTGTGGTGCTGCGGATCCGACTGGTGAGGGTATGTCGGCAAACGTCGGCGGAGTTTCGTACCGGGTCTCGTCAGTTTCGCCAGCACCGCTTTCGGCATAGTCGGCTTCCGCTGCTGTGCTCGATTCTGCGCGCTCGTAGGCGGGTTCCGGTGGGCGTGCCTCTGCTGCCTCGGGAGGCGGTGCAGGAGGCGGCGAAAGTCTCTCCACCTCGGTTTCGGAACGAGCGGGCAATTGCCCTTCCTGGAACCAGCTATGGCGGCATTTCGCGCACCGCACCGTTCGCCCTTCGATGCCGACGGCGCTGTCGGGGACAACGTAACGCGTGGCGCAGGCAGGGCAGGAGATAATCATGGTTGCCTAAGTCATTAGTCGTGCAATGGGTATGCAACAAGGCTTCAACGGCTATCGAGGGGATTAGGGTGGCTTTTTTCCACATCGGAGCATAGCTATAGGCCAATCATCATGGCAGTATCTTCCATTCACGGCACAAATAATCGATGGGGCTGCCCAACCTGCTGCGAACATCGTGGCAGGTGCAGCCGCGCACGGGGCTCTCGCCCGGCGATTGAATGCAGCCGATGAACCCGCGCACCGGTGAAACGATCACGTTCGACAATGTCGGACTGCGCTATGGCACAGACCGCGAAGTGTTGAGCGACGTGTCGTTCACCTTGTACCCGGGCAGCTTCTATTTCCTGACCGGAGCGAGCGGCGCGGGCAAGACCTCGCTGCTCAAGCTGCTCTATCTGGCGCAGCGACCATCCCGCGGGGTCATTTCGATGTTCGGCACCGATGTGATCACCCTTCCGCGGTCGCGCCTGCCCGCTTTGCGCCGCCGCCTGGGCGTGGTGTTCCAGGATTTCCGCCTGGTGCCGCATCTCTCGGCTTTCGACAATATTGCCCTGCCACTGCGGGTTTCCGGCGTGCGCGAAGCCGACCTAGCGCGGCCGGTTGCCGATATGCTCGCCTGGGTCGGCCTGGGCAGCCGTGCGGACGCCCGACCGGCGACCTTGTCGGGCGGGGAACAGCAGCGCGTCGCGATTGCCCGCGCGGTGATCGGGCGCCCGGACATGCTGGTCGCGGACGAGCCGACCGGCAACGTGGATCCGGAAATGGCGCTCAAATTGCTTCGCCTGTTCGAAGCGCTCAACCGGCTGGGCACCACGGTGGTGGTGGCGACGCATGATGTGCATCTGCTGCGGAAAGTTCCCGATTCCCTGATCATGCGGCTCGACAAGGGGCGGCTGTCCGATCCCACCGGTGCGCTGCGCTATCCGCCTCGCCGGCCTACGGGCGAGCATGATGGTTCGCTCGCGCCGGATGGGGGCACATCGTGAAGCGCTCGAAAGCCCGTTCGCACATTGCCAGCGCTAGCCTGTCGGGCGGGTTCTCCGTGATGCGCGGCGACCGAGCCTCGCAGCTGGTTCCGCAGGCCCGGCTGGCCGGACCGATTCCCTGGGTGATCGCGATCATGGTCGCCCTGACGGTAATCGCAGCCGCCGGCGGCCTGGCGCTTCACAATCTTGCGGAATCCGCGCGGAGCGAATTGGCCGGCGGGGCAACGGTACAGATCGTCGAGGCCCTGCCGCAAGAGCGTGATCGCCAGGCGGAAGCATCGCTCGCCTTGCTGGCCCGGCACCCTGCCGTCGCGTCTGCGGAGCGGGTTTCTGATGCCGAGCTGGAGGAGTTGCTGGAGCCGTGGCTGGGTGTGGGTGCAGACCGTGAGGCGGTGCCGATCCCGGCGCTGATCGATCTGCGTCTGCGGGGACCGGCGACTGAGGCGCAACTGGATTCGATGCGCCGCCTGCTGGCCGACGAGGCCCCTGCCGCGCGGATCGACGCGCAATCCGCTTGGTTGCGGCCGGTTTTTTCCGCGATTTCCTCGCTTCAATGGCTCGCATTTGCGCTGGTCGTTTTGCTCGGCCTGACCAGTGCCGCGGCCGTCTGGCTGGCGGCGCGCAGTGCGTTAGGTTCCAACCGCAATACGATCGAAGTGGTTCACCTGCTGGGGGGAACGGACGGCCAGATTGCGCGGATCTTCCAGCGGTCGGTCGGGTTCGACGCGGCACTTGGCGGGTCCGCCGGGCTGGCGCTGGGGCTGGCCGCGGTCTTGCTGATGGGCCGGCAGTTTGCCGGACTCGGTTCGGGAATGGTGGCCGGTGGAGGCTTGTCCCCGATCAACTGGGCATTGCTGGCGCTCGTTCCGGTTATCGGAGTGATGATTGCCATCCTTACCGCCCGCCTTACGGTCATGGGCGCGCTGAGGCGAATGCTGTGATCCGCCGCATCCTTGCAGCGATCGTGATCGTCTGGGCGATCGGCTTCGTGTGGTTCGCGGTTGCCCTGCCGCGCCCGATAGCGGCGGGCGGGCAAGGGCCTGCGACCGATGCGATTGTGGTTCCGACTGGCGGCCGGGGCCGGATTGAGCGCGGACTGGAAGTGCTCGCCGCGGGCCATGCCGAGCAAATGCTGGTGAGCGGTGTCGACCCGGAAGTGAAGCCGGGAGAATTCGCCGCACAGTTTTCGGTGCCGATGCAGACGATGGATTGCTGTATCACGCTGGGTTATGCGGCGGTCGATACGCGCGGGAATGCCACCGAAATCGCCGATTGGCTTGCAGAACGGAATTACACTTCCGTCCGGCTGGTGACAACGGACTGGCATATGGGCCGCGCGGCGGGCGAATTGCGCCATGTCCTGCCCGACAACGTACAGATTATCGAGGATGCTTCGCCATCAAATCCCAGTCTGAAAACGCTGCTGTTGGAATATCACAAGCTGCTGGCAAGCCGCCTCGCCTGGTTGCTGCCGCGTTGAGGGCATGATGATTTTCCTGCGCAATCTCCTGTTCTATCCGGTCTTCTATATCGGCAGCGTGTTTTTCGTGCTCGCCTCGGTCCTATCCATTCCGATCGGACCCAAACCGCTACGCCGGTCCGTGGCCGGATGGTCCCGCTTCCACCGCACCTGCCTGCGCTGTCTGCTCGGGATCAAAATCAAGGTGGAAGGCACCCTGTCCACAGAACCGGTGTTCTACGCGGTCCGCCACGAAAGCTTTTTCGAAGCGATCGACGCCCCGGCGATGTACGATACCCCGGTCACCTTCGCAAAGCACGAGTTGTCGATCATTCCCGGCTGGGGGCGCGCTGCCAAGGCGTATGGGATGATCTTTGTGGAGCGGGACCAGGGTGCGAAGGCACTGCGCAAGATGGTGTCGGCAGCGCGCGAATATTCGCAGGAAGGGCGGCCGCTGGTGATCTATCCCGAAGGCACCCGCACGCCGCATGGCGAAGCGGGGAAACTGCAGGCGGGCTTTGCCGGTTTGTACAAGCTGATCGGCCTGCCGGTGGTCCCCGTCGCGGTGAACAGTGGCCCGATGTACCACCGGTTCTGGAAACGGCCCGGAACGATAACCTACCGGATTGGCGAGACCATTCCTCCCGGCCTGCCGCGCGCCGAGATCGAGGCACGGGTTACCGCTGCGATCAACGCCCTCAATTAGGCAGCTTGCCGGCCGGACCCGTATGATCGGCGCGGCCGAAATCGGGGCGCGCATCGTCCTGACCCATTTCGATGATCGAATTGCGGATGTCCCGGGTGCGGCTGAACAGGTCGAACAGCGCCTCCCCGTCGCCTGAACGGATGGCGCGCTGCATCGCGGTCAGATCCTCGGTAAAGCGGCCGAGCATTTCCAGCACCGCGCCGCGGTTGTGCAGGAAGACATCGCGCCACATCGTCGGATCGGACGCGGCGATCCGGGTGAAATCGCGAAATCCGCCAGCGGAATATTTGATCACTTCGCTGCGGGTTACTTCCTCAAGGTCGGAAGCGGTGCCGACGATAGTATAGGCGATCAGATGCGGGATGTGGCTGGTCACCGCGAGCACCAAGTCGTGATGGGCGGCGTCCATGATCTCGATCCGCGCGCCAATCCCTTCCCAGAAACGCTGCAAATCGGCCAAGGCTTCGGGCGGCGTATCGTCACCGGGAGTAAGGATGCACCAGCGGTGCTGGAACAGCGCGGCGAACCCGGCTTCCGGTCCGCTGCGTTCGGTGCCGGCCACGGGATGCGCGGGAATGACGGTATGGCCGGGCAGCGCAGCCCGGAGCGCTTCCCCCACGGTCTGCTTCGATGAACCGACATCGGAAATGATCGCATGGGGCGGCAAGGCGTCACGGATCTGCTCCGCGGCACCGGGGATCGCGCCGACCGGTACGCAGAAGATCACCAGATCCGCGCCGCCGACCGCCTGCTCTGCGGTGCTGCAAACCTCTTGAACCAGGCCCCGCAGTCCGGCCCTGACGCGCACTCCGGGATTGCTGTCGAAACCGGTGGTGGTCACCTCCGGCAGGAATTCCTTCACTGCCAGCCCGATTGATCCGCCGAGCAGGCCGAGCCCGATGATGGCCACCCGTTCGATCGCCACTAAGCGTCTCCCACCAGCACGCGAATAGCCGCCATCACGCCGTCCATCTGCTCGGAAGTGCCGATGGTGATCCGCAGGCCGTGCGGCAGATCCTGCCCCGGCAACCAGCGCACGGCATATCCCGCCTCCGCCAGTGCATCCTGGGCCGTTTCCGCGGTGACGCTGCCTTCGAACAGGACCAGCAGGAAATTCGCCTTGCTCGGCACGGCGCGGAGCCCGTAATTGCCGAGCCCGTCGATAAAGGCGGTGAACCGCGCGAGTTCGGCCGTATTGTGTTCGCGCGAAGCCTCAATGAAACGCTGGTCGCCGACCGCCGCCAAAGCCGCGGCCTGCCCATGGTTGGTGACGTTGAATGGCCCGCGGATCCGGTTGAGGTTGGCGATAATGTCGGGCGCTCCGGTGGCCCAGCCGATCCGTTCGCCGGCGAGCCCGTAAATCTTTGAGAACGTCCGCGTGACCAGCACGTTTTCTTGCGTCGCTGCCAGCCACAGCCCGCCGTCGTCTTCCTCGCCCGTCAGATATTCCGCATAGGCATGGTCGAGCACCAGCAGCACATCGGCAGGCAGGCCGGCGTGCAGGCGGGCGATTTCCGCTCGCGGCAGGTAGCTCCCCGTCGGGTTGTTCGGGTTGGCGACGAACACGATGCGGGTGTTTTCGCCGACATGCCCCAGCATTGCGTCGACGTCGGTGCCGTAATCCCGGTCGGCCGCGACCACCGGCAAGGCGCCGCAGCGCTTGGTGACGATTTCGTAAAGCGAGAAGCCGAAGCGCGAATAGACGATCTCGTCCCCCGGTCCGGCATAGGCCTGCGCTGCCAGGCCCAGCAATTCGCCGGAACCGGAGCCGCACACGATCCGCGCGGGATCGATGGCGTGCAACCTCCCCAGCGCGGTCCGTAAATCCAGGGAATCGGGATCGGGATAATCTGCCAAGCGCCCGGCGTTCGCCAGCGCGGCAATCGCCGCATTGCTGCTGCCGAGCGGGTTCTCGTTGGCGGACAGTTTCACCAGGCGGCGACCGTCACTGCCGCGGGCCTTGCCCGGGACATAGGCGTGGATGTCGGAGATCCAGGGTTTCGGCCGGGGTTTTGGCCGAGGCTCGGGAGAGGGCGGTGTTGTCATATCGGCGGCGCGAATAGCCGCTTTACGTGCGCAATGACAGCCCGATTGCCGGAACAATTGACAGGTCCGCGCGCCTGCCCCAAGTCCCGCCGCCGATGCCAGTCCAAAATGTCTCCCACGCGATCACGCTTCCTGCCAGCCTGCCGCTCGACAGCGGGGATGTGCTCGAAGGCGCGGTGATCGCTTTTGAAAGCTACGGCGAACTCAATCCGGCGAAGGACAATGCGATCCTCGTCTGCCACGCGCTGACCGGCGACCAATACCTCGCCAGCGATCATCCGGTGACGGGTAAGCCAGGGTGGTGGGAACGAATGGTCGGCCCCGGCAAGCCCATCGACACGAACCGCTTTCACGTCATTTGCGCCAATGTCATCGGCAGCTGCATGGGCTCCACCGGCCCCCGCAGCACCGCGCCGGACGGCCGCCCTTATGCGATGCGCTTTCCGGTCATCACCATTCGCGACATGGTGCGGGGTCAGATCGCCTTGCTCGACGGTCTGGGGATCGAACGGCTCCATGCGGTGGTTGGCGGATCTATGGGCGGAATGCAGGCGCTCAGTCTGGCCGCAAATTTTCCGAACCGCGCCGCCCGGGTGCTCGCGATCGCCACGACTGCGCGGCATTCGGCGCAGAACATCGCCTTTCACGAGGTCGGTCGTCAGGCAATCATGGCCGATCCTGCCTGGGCCGGCGGGGATTATTATGCGCAGGACCAGCGCCCCGACGCGGGCCTGTCGGTCGCCCGCATGGCCGCGCACATCACCTATCTCAGCGAGGCCGGGCTGACGGAGAAATTCGGTCGCCGCCTGCAGGAACGTGCCGACGGCAGCGCAGGCGCGAAGAGCTTCGGCTTCGATGCCGATTTCCAGGTGGAAAGCTATTTGCGGTACCAGGGCAGCGGGTTCACCCGCCGGTTCGACGCCAATTCCTATCTCTACATCACCCGCGCGATGGACTATTTCGATCTCGCCGAAGAATTTTCCGGCGACGGCAGAGGTGTCCATCTGGGCAATGCCTTTGCCGGCACAACGGCCCGTTTCTGCCTGATCAGTTTCGACAGCGACTGGCTGTACCCCACGGCCGAAAGCCGCCACGTGGTCCACGCGCTCAATGCGGCGGGGGCGCCGGTCAGCTTTGTCGAATTGTCCGCGCCGTTCGGTCACGACAGTTTCTTACTCGACGTCCCGGCGCTCGACCGGGTGATAAAGGGGTTCCTCGAATGACCGCGTTGCCGGAAGGCTACTGTTTCGTCACTAAGCCCGGTGACATCGATCTAAACGCAACCCATGCCTATCTGACGCGCAGCTATTGGGCGGCCGGTATTCCGCTCGAAACCGTCAGGCGCGCATTGGCCAATTCGTTTTGTGTCGCGATCAATTACCAAGGCGCTCAAATCGCTTTTGCCCGGCTGGTCAGCGACCGCGCCACCTTTGCCTATCTGGCCGATGTCTATGTGCTCGAAGAACATCGTGGGAAGGGGCTGTCGCATGCAATTCTGGATTTCCTGCAAGGCCATCCCGAATTTCAGGGTCTTCGCCGCTGGGCATTGTTTACGCGCGATGCGCAGGGGCTTTATGCCGCACATGGCTGGAAGCAATATCCCAGCCCCGACCGTATGATGACGATTGACGATCCGGACGTTTACAAATGAGTGTGCTGCGCCCCGATCTCGCGGTTATCGCCGATCATGTCGAGCCTGGCACACGGGTGCTGGATATCGGCTGCGGAGACGGCGCGCTGATGGCTGCGCTGCGCGATGAAAAGCAGGTCGACGCACGGGGGCTGGAAATCGATCCGGCGCAAGTGGAACAATGTGTCGCGCGCGGGCTGTCGGTGGTGCAGGGCGATGCGGACCGCGACCTGGCCGAATATCCCGACGGCGCATTCGATTACGCGATCCTCAGCCAGACGCTGCAAACGGCGGAACGGCCCGACCGGATGCTCGACCAAATGCTGCGCGTCGGCCGCCAGGCATTTGTGAGTTTCCCCAATTTTGCGCATTGGCGGATGCGCCGCGCGCTGCTGATGACCGGACGGATGCCGGTGACGCGGCACTTGCCGGTCAGCTGGTACGAAACGCAGAATATCCATCACGTCACCGTGACCGACTTTCGCGAGTTGCTGCGGAGCAAGGGTGCGACTGCGGACCGCAGTTGGTTCTTTGCCGGCGACCGGGAAATTCGTCCTGCGGGGGCCAATTGGCGCGCCGAATATGCGGTGTTCCAGCTGAGCCGTTAAGCGCCGCTTTCCCGCAGCCGTGCTGGCGGTGTTCGCCAACGGGTCGATCGTGGTTTCGGGTATTCAGGACAGGAACCGCCGGCGAAGGCAGCGGGCTTAATCCTCGATCGTCACCGCGTCTTCGAAATACACTTTCGCGACTTGCAAGTTGGTTTCGCTGCGCACGGAAATAAAGGATCGGCGGGACACCGCCTTACCCTCGCTGATTTCACCCGAAATCACACCGCGGAGCGCCTCGATGGCAACAGTTCTTGCGTCGGTAAGGCTATCTTCGACCCTGCCTTCAGTGTCACGGACGAATCCGGAGCCATTGTTCAGATCGAAATAGTATCGGGGCATCGGGCTAGAATTCCTGAGACCTGGACTTGGTTCCAAATGCCCCGCCCGTTGCATCCGGTTGGAAAGATGCGCTTACCTGGTCTGCGAAGGCAGCGCAGGATGGATGCTCCACACATCATCCTCATCGCGTGTCAGCCGGCACAGCGGCTGGTCATCGAGCCATAGTTCCCCGGCGCGGCCCGGTGTTTCGCGCTGGGCGAGAGAAAAGGCCTCGTGCCCGTCGTCGGAATCGAAGCGGACAATCTTGGCGGCATCGCCGCAATGATCAGAAAACAGCAGCTGGTATGCTTTACGCACGCGCTGAGTAATCAATGCTGACTGGTTCGGGAAAATGATTTCCACCGCCACCTCCTTCGGACAGGAATTTGTAACCCTTTGAGGATTCGCGCAATTACATAAGTTAAGTGAAAGCGGCGCTGAGGCTAATATTTCCAAAGTAGGAGGCATCCGGAACAATTTTTTGTCTATTTCAATCGGGCAGCATGCCACCCGATATGTTCGGCCATGAAGGTCTCGATGAAGTAATAGGAATGGTCGTACCCCTGCTGCATCCGGATGGTCGCGGGAATCCCGGCCTTTCGGCAGGCGAGGGCGAGCAGACCGGTTTTGAGTTGCTCGGTCAGGAAATTGTCCGCTGTGCCCTGGTCCACCAGCAGATGATCCAGCCGGGCGCCGTCGTCGATCAGGGCTACCGCGTCATGCGCGCGCCAGATGTCCCGGTCCGGCCCGAGATAGCCGCTCAGCGCCTTTTCGCCCCACGGGCAGCTCATCGGAGATACGATCGGGGCGAATGCGCTGACCGAGCGGAACCGGCCGGCGTTGCGCAGCGCGATGGTCAGCGCGCCGTGCCCACCCATGCTGTGCCCGGTAATGCCCTGCCGCGCCATATCGGCGGGGAAATGTTCGGCGATCAGCGCAGGCAATTCGCTCTCGATATAACTGCGCATCCTGAAATTGGCGGCCCAAGGCTGCTGTGTAGCATCGACATAGAAGCCCGCGCCCTGGCCAAAATCATACGCCTCGTCGTCCGGTACATTATCGCCGCGAGGAGACGTGTCGGGCGCCACGAAGATAATCCCGTGTTCGGCGCAAGCGGCGCGGAAATTGCCTTTCTCGGTGACATTGGCGTGGGTGCAGGTCAGGCCCGAAAGGTACCACAACACCGGCAGCTTTGCGCCATCATCATGCGGCGGGACATAGACCGAGAAGGTCATCCCGGTGCCGGTTTCGGCGGAGGCATAGGAATAAACCCCCTGCACCCCGCCGAAACTGCGGTTGGCCGCAAGCGTTTCGATCGCCGTCAAACCGTCACATCCGCTTCAGGGCGCAGATCTTGTTTCCGGCGGGATCGCGCAGATAGGCGAGATAGAGCTTCATTCCCGCGCCTTCGCGGATGCCTGGCGGGTCTTCGATCGCAGTGCCGCCATTGGCGAGACCGGCTTCATGCCACGCATCGGCTTCTTCCTGTGAAGAGGCCGCGAAGCCGATTGTCGAACCGTTGCCGCAGCTGGCCGGCTGTCCGTCAATCGGCTTGGTCAGCAGCAACATGCCCCCGCCGTGCATGTAGATGACGCGGCCCTTCGGATCGACCACGCCCGGCTTCGCGCCGAGCGCGCCGAGGGTGGCATCGTAGAATTTCTTCGAGGCGTCGATATCGTCGGCACCCAGCATGATATGGCTGAACATTGCACTCTCTCCTGTTTTTCGGCCTTGGCCTCGTTGCAAACTCAGTAAACGACCACGCTGCGGATGGATTGCCCGGCGTGCATCAAATCGAACCCCTTGTTGATCTCGTCGAGGGTAAGCGTGTGGGTAATCATCGGATCGATCTGGATCTTGCCGTCCATATACCAATCGACGATCTTGGGAACATCGGTGCGGCCCTTTGCTCCGCCGAAAGCCGTACCGCGCCAGTTGCGGCCGGTCACCAGTTGGAAAGGGCGCGTTTCGATGGTCTTGCCCGCTTCTGCCACCCCGATAATGATCGATGTGCCCCAGCCCTTGTGGCAGCATTCCAACGCCGCGCGCATCACATCGGTGTTGCCGGTGCAGTCGAAGCTGTAATCCGCCCCGCCATCGAGCATGGCAACCAGATGCGCCACTACATCGCCGACGTCCTTCGGATTGACGAAATCGGTCATCCCGAACTTGCGGCCCCATTCCTCGCGGTCGGGATTGATGTCCACGCCCACGATTCGGTTCGCGCCCGCCATTCTCGCACCTTGCAGCACGTTGAGGCCGATCCCGCCGAGGCCGAATACCACCACATTGTCACCCGGCTTGACCTGCGCGGTGTTAACCACCGCGCCGACCCCGGTCGTGACCCCGCAGCCGATATAGCAACTGGTCTTGAACGGAGCGTCCTCGCGGATTTTGGCGACCGCTATCTCCGGCAGGACAGTGAAGTTGGAGAAGGTCGAACAGCCCATGTAATGGAATATCTGCTGTCCCTTGTAGCTGAAACGGCTGGTTCCGTCGGGCATCAGCCCGCGCCCCTGCGTTTCGCGGATCGCGCTGCACAGATTGGTCTTGCCCGACAGGCACATTTTGCACTGGCGGCATTCAGGGGTGTAAAGCGGGATGACGTGATCGCCCGGCACGACCGAAGTCACGCCTGCGCCCACTTCGCGGACGATGCCTGCGCCCTCATGGCCCAGCACGCTGGGGAACAACCCTTCGCTATCGAGCCCGTCCAGCGTGTAGGCGTCGGTGTGGCAGATGCCGGTGGCCATGATTTCCACCAGCACTTCGCCTGGCCGAGGGCCTTCCAGATCGAGTTCGACTATTTCGAGCGGTTGCTTTGCCTCGAAGGCGACAGCGGCGCGGGTTTTCATGGGGGCGGGATACTCCGTAATAAATGCGCGAGACGGATCAGGATTCGTGGACGGTCTTGATCACCATGCAGGCGCTTACCCCTTCGGCGCCGTCTTCGCTACCATGACCTGACCATTTGACCCCGCCGAAGGGAGCATCGACCGCGCTGACCGACGCGCCATTGATTGCCAGCATTCCCGCCTCGATCTCCTCTGCCAACCGGCGGCGGCGGGCGGGGCTTTGTGTCCAGGCATAGGCAGCGAGGCCGTAGGGCAGGCGGTTGGCCTCCGCTATCATCGCCGATTCGTCGGCGTAGGAATTGAGCAGCGCGACCGGGCCGAAGGGTTCCTCGTTCATGATTCCGGCATTTTCGGGAATATCGCTGAGCACGGTGGGCGCATAGAAGAAGCCCCGGTTGCCCACCCGCTCGCCGCCGGTGTGGAGAGTCGCGCCGTGTTCGACCGCATCGGCGACCTTCCTGGCAATCCCCTCAGTTCCGCGGACGTTGGCCATCGGACCCATCTGTGTGCCGTCTTCCAGACCGTTGCCGAGCTTGATCGCCTTGGCGCGTTCCACGAAACCATCGCGGAACCGGTCATAGATCGGCGCTTCCACTACGAAGCGGGTGGGGCTGACGCAAACCTGACCGGCATTGCGGAATTTGGCAGGCACCATCGTGTCCAGCACCGCATCGACATCCGCGTCGGCGAACACCAGCACCGGGCCGTGACCGCCCAGCTCCATCGTGGTGCGCTTCATGTCCTCGGCGGCGAGCTTCGCCAGATGCTTGCCCACGGCGGTCGATCCGGTGAAGCTCAATTTGCGGATGACGGGCGATCCAAGCAGGTGGCGACTGACCTCGTCCGGCACGCCGAATACCACCTGACAGACCTCGGGAGGGAGTCCGGCATCCAGCAAAGCCTGGACCACCGCGATCCCGGCGGCGGGGGTTTCTTCCGATGGTTTGACGATCACCGAACAACCCGCCGCAATCGGTCCGCCGACCTTGCGCGCGACATTGATGGCAGGGAAATTCCACGGCGCGAAAGCCGCGACCGGGCCGACCGGTTCATGACGCACTTCGCTGCGGCTGCCTGCCGGGCGAACCAGCGTGCGGCCATAATTGCGTTTGCACTCGCCGGCATAGAATTCGAACAGGCTGGCAGAATACATCACCTCGCCCCTGGCTTCGGCCAGCGGCTTGCCCTGCTCGCGGGTCATCGTCCAGGCAATGTCCCCCGCGCGTTCACGCAGCAGTTTCGCTGCGCCGTTCAGCGCCGCGGCGCGCTTGTCCGCCGCGGTCCCCCGCCAGATCCGGAACCCCTTCGCTGCATTGTCCAGCGCCGCGTCGAGATCGGCCGGATTGGCCAGCGACAAAGTGCCGAGCACTTCCTCGGTTGCCGGATCGACCACATCCTCTGCGGCGCGGCCTCCGCCGGAAATCTGCTTGCCGCCGATCACCATGTGGAGGGTGGGATAGATGCTCATCGGGCGGTTCCTTGTGCTTTGACGTTTTATGACAGGTGTTCGGGAGATAGAGCAGTGCGCAGCGATTGCTACCCGGTTTGCTCCGGTTAAGGTGCCCGCGTATAGGGAAGCCGCCATGAAATTCTCAACTGTATCGCTCGCCCTGCTGATCATGCCCGCCCTTGCTTCTGCGCAATCGGCACCCGTTGCTGCGGTGAAGCCGCTCAGCATGGAAAGCCGCACCGCGCTGCGCTGTTCCGCCGC
Source organism: Allopontixanthobacter sp. (assembly GCF_034376665.1). Taxonomy (NCBI): domain Bacteria; kingdom Pseudomonadati; phylum Pseudomonadota; class Alphaproteobacteria; order Sphingomonadales; family Erythrobacteraceae; genus Allopontixanthobacter; species Allopontixanthobacter sp. The sequence continues at coordinate 51,524 of NZ_JAXMJI010000096.1, forward strand.
GTTCGCGCTGGTGGCGGACGGTCAGGCCCGGGCGGACAGGAATGCGCTGGCCTATCCGGCGCTGGGTCAGCGGGGGCGGGAATTCTTCGTGCGGACGAGCGCGCGGGTGATGGACGATACCGGAATGGACCGGGACGCCGTGGCGACAGAGCTTGGGGCAGAGGCCCGGCGGCTGTGGGACGGCGGCGGTTTCACGGGCGAGATCGACCGGATTATGCCAGCCTGCCTCCTGCTGCTTGAAACATCCGGCGCCTGAAGCGCCATTGCCCACATTTTTTGCGGCGGGAACCCGCCTGACGGTGGACGCTGGCGGCGGCTTGCGGCATGAGCGGGACCATGTGGCGTCTCCATCAATTTCCGCTGTGCCCGTTCAGCCGCAAGGTCCGTTTGCTGATGAGCGAGAAGGGTATCGGCTACGATTTGTGGCGCGAAAATCCGTGGGAGGAGAATGACGAGTTCCTCTCGCTGAACCCGGCGGGGCGGACTCCGGTGCTGCATGATCCGGAAAAGAACATCATTCTGGCGGACAGCCGGGCGATCTGCGAATATTTCGAAGAAACCGTCCAGAAAATGCCGATGATCAACGGCACGGTCACGGGCCGCGCGGAAATCCGCCGCCTGATCGCCCTGTTCGACGAAAATTTCTATCACGACGTCACCGCGCCACTGCTGAACGAGAAGATGCGCAAGCGGCTGGTCCACCGCCAGCCGCCCGACAGCCGCGCCATCCGCGAAGCGATGAAGATGGCCCACGGCCACCTCGATTACATCGATTACCTGATCGACACCCGTCCGTGGCTTGCCGGATCGACCATGAGCATGGCGGACCTCGCCGCCGCAGCGCAGATTTCGGTGGCGGATTACCTCGGCGGGATCGACTGGACCGGCCATGAACAGACGCGCGGCTGGTACGCCGTCTTCAAGAGCCGCCCCAGCTTCCGGCCCTTGCTGTCGGAGCGGATGGAAGTGATCCAGCCGCCCGCGCATTATGGGGATATCGACGGGTAGAATTGCGCAGTGTCTCGCCCCATATCTGCGGCAAAGGAGATCACCCCATGCCCGACAAACTCGACCTGACCGAAGCCGAATGGCGCGAGCGGCTGACGCCGGAGCAGTACCATGTGCTCCGCGAAGGCGGGACGGAGCGGGCGTTCACCGGCGCGCTGGAGAAGAACAAGGCATCAGGCGAATATCACTGCGCCGCTTGCGGGCAATTGCTGTTCACCAGCGATGCGAAATACGACAGTGGTTCGGGCTGGCCCAGCTTCACCGTTCCCGCCGATGCCGATGCAGTCGAGGAGGAACGGGACACATCCTTCGGGATGGTCCGGATCGAGGCGAAGTGCAGCCGCTGCGAAGGTCATCTGGGACACATTTTCCCGGACGGGCCATCACCCGAAGGCACACGGTATTGCATGAACAGCGCCTCGCTGGATTTCGTGCCCGATGAAGACGGCTGAGCTTGCATCAAACAGGGCGCTTATGAATTGCCCGTTCACGAGCGGTTACAACTGGCCTATGCACCGTGGCTGTGTATTGGCCCGCGCCGCGTAAACAGCGCGCGGCTGGCGTGAAAAGGTAAGCGAATTCCATGGCAAGGCGGGGTAGTCGGCGGCGTTCTCTGAAACGGGGAGCGACTGGAACACCGGCGAAAGAAGAGCGCGGATGGTTTGCCCGCCTGTTCCGCCGGCTGGCCCTGTCCGGGTTGGTTGCAGCTGCTCTGGGCCTGGTTTTCCTCGGCCTGGCGGTAGCCTTTGCCGCGCGTTCGCTGCCCAGTTACGGAGAGCTGCGGGCCACCCAGAACGCCCAGACGATTGTGGTGCGCGCTCGCGATGGTACGCAGATCGTGGAATTGGGCCCCAGCTTCGGCAAGTGGCTCAACAGCAATGAAATTCCCGAAGTCATGAAGGAAGCCATGGTCGCGGTGGAGGATCGCCGCTTCCGTTCGCACTTCGGGGTGGATCCGATCGGCCTGGCCCGAGCAACCTATGTCTGGGCCACCGGCACCAAACGGTTCGGCGCGACATCCACCATTACCCAGCAGCTGGCCCGCAATATCTTCCTCAACTCCAATCGAACCTTCGACCGCAAATTGCGTGAGGCGGTGCTGGCGATGGCGCTGGAATCGAAGTTTTCCAAGGAGCAGATCCTCGAGCTGTATCTCAACAAGGTCTATTTCGGCGGCGGTGCCTACGGTATCGACAGCGCCAGCCGGAAATTCTTTAGCCATCCGGCGACGGATCTGAGCACTGCGGAAGCGGCGATTATCGCCGGGCTGGTCAAGGCCCCGTCGCGCTATTCGCCCACCGCCGATGTGCAGGCCGCCGTCAGCCGCGCCAATGTGGTGCTGCGGCTGATGCGCGAACAGGACCGGATTTCTGCCGGCGAGGCCGATGTGGATATTTCGGCGGTCAAGCTGAAGGAAGACAAGGCGCAGAATTCGGTCCGCTATTTCACCGATTGGGCGCTGCCCCAACTTGATCTGCTGCTGCCAGAGACTTTCGAACCGATCGAGGTGTGGACCACCATCGACATCGGTATGCAGCAGGCCGGTACCGCGGCGATCAAGGCCAATGTGCCCGGTAACACGCAAGGTGCGCTGGTCAGCCTCGACCGCGATGGGGCGATTCTGGCGATGGTCGGCGGGACCGATTATGTTTCGACCAGCTACAACCGCGCCACTGATGCGCAGCGCCAGCCGGGTTCGGCATTCAAGCTGTTCGTCTATCTGGCGGCGCTGGAAGCCGGCTATACTCCGGAAGACCGGGTGAAGGATGTGCCGGTCACGATCGACGGCTGGAGCCCGCGCAATTCCGGCGGGTCCTATGCCGGCGAAATGGATGTGCGCACCGCCTTTGCCTATTCGAAGAACACCGTGGCGGCGCAATTGGGCAACGAAGTGGGCTTTGGCACCGTGGCGTCGATGGCCCGGCGGTTCGGCATCACCTCGCCGATTTCAACCTTTCCTTCGATGGTGCTTGGCAGTTCGGAAGTGCGCCTGATCGATATGACCCGCGCCTTCGCTTCGGTTTCGGAAGGGGGCGTTTCGGTTGAACCCTACGGGATCGTCAAGGTGACCACGGCGGGCGGCGATGTTCTGTACCAGCACGAAGCGGCGCGACGGACGCAGCTGGTGCCGGAATATGTCGCGGCCGGGATCACCGATCTGCTGCAGACCGCCGTCAACACCGGCACGGGTAGAGCGGCCCAGATCGGACGCCCTGTGGCCGGAAAGACCGGCACCACCAGTTCCAACAAGGACGGCTGGTTCGTCGGATTTTCCAGCGGGATTACCACGGGCGTGTGGATGGGCCGCGACGACGCAAAGGCGGTGGCCGGGCTGCAGGGCGGTCGCGCCCCGGCACAGGCTTTCGCCGCGTTCATGCGCTATGCCGTGAAAGACCGCCCGGTAACGAAGTTCGACACCGAGCTGCAGCTGCCGGAATGGCAGCTCGAACCGGATGAAGAATATTATTATGGCGATCCGGAGGACTATTACTATGTCGACGAGCAGGGTAATCTGATCGAACCGGGGCGGATCCAGCCGGCGCCGGGAACGCTGCCGTTTCCGGTCGAAGGTGAAAATATCCCTGGGGTGCAGCCGCGCCGGGAAGGAGATCCGGTCCCGGGGGGCGATGAAGCACCGCCAGCCGCCAGCGACGATTTCCTCAACCGGGCGACGGGCCGCAATCCGGCCACGATCCGCATCCAGCCGGGCGTCCCCCGGCGCGGTGTGCAACCGGGCCAGGGCGAACAACCTCCGCCACCCAGGCAACCCAATTAGCGGACCGCGCGATCACAATTGTGCATCAAAAAGGCCCGCCGGAAAACCATCCGGCGGGCCTTCGGCAACGTCAAGGCGTCATGATCAGCGGAAGCGGATCGAGGTATAGACCGGAGGATTTCCGCGTCGCTGGAACCGCAGGAACAAGGCTTCGCGGCCGCTATCCCTGGCTTCCTTGGCGACTCGTTCGAGATCGGCGGGGCTCGTCACCGACTTGTAATTGGCGGACAGGATCACGTCACCGCGCCGCAGCCCCTTGGTTCCGGCATCGGAGTTGGGATCCACCGCCGCGACAACTACACCACTGGTGCTGGCGGGCAGCCCCAACTGACCGGCGATCTGCTGCGTCAGAGGAATAACCTGGAGGCCAAGCGACTGTTCCAGCGCCCCGCTGGACTGGCCTTCCGGCATCGGCGCTTCCGCGTCGGGGTCGAACGCGGGTTCTTCCGCGAGTTCTGCCTCAGTCGGGAACTGGCCGACCGTGAGCGTTACGGTGCGGCGGGTGCCCTCCCGGTACAGCTCGACCGGGATGCGGGTGCCCGGGGCGATATTAGCAACCAGGAACGACAGCGTCTGGTCGGACGTGATTTCCTTGTTGTTGACCTTGGTCACTACGTCGCCCGGCTCGATCCCGGCGGACGCCGCAGGGGAATCGTCACGCACGACCTGGACGATCTCGCCGCGGTTCCTCGGCAGGCCGAGTGCGTTGGCCATGTCGGCGCTGACCGGCTGGATGCTGACCCCGAGATAGCCGCGTTCGATCCGCTTGCCGGATTTGAGCTGGTCCACGATCGGTGCAGCGACGTCGGCGGGAATGGCAAAGCCGATCCCGACATTGCCGCCGGACGGCGAAAAGATCGCGTTGTTGATGCCGATCACGTTGCCCTTCATATCGAACAGGGGACCGCCGGAATTCCCGCGGTTGATGCTGGCGTCGGTCTGCAGATAGCGGTCATAGGCACCGCCGCCCGCGTTGCGGTAAACCGCCGAGACAATCCCGCTGGTCACGGTTCCGCCCAGTCCGAAGGGGTTGCCAATGGCGATGACCCAGTCGCCGACCCGGGTCTGTGCGGAATCGCCGAATTTCACGAAGGGAAAGGGTTCCCCGCGCGAAATCTTCAGCACCGCAAGATCGGACGCCGCGTCGTTGCCGACCAGTTCGGCGGGATATTCGGTGCCGTCGGGCATGGTGACGGTGATTTCTTCCACCGTGCCGCGCGGTCCGCTGCTGTCGCTCGGCGGGCTGATCACGTGGTTGTTGGTGACAACAAAGCCGTCGGCCGAAATGATGAACCCCGACCCAAGCGACTGCGCTTCGCGGGTAACCGGAGCCTGCGGCTGGGCACCGCGCTGGCCGAACAGATCGGCAAAGGGCGTGCCGGCGAAGGGGTTTGCATTGCGGGGGACCTCTACCCTCTGGCGAGTCGAGATGTTGACCACGGCGGGCTGCAGCTGGGCCGTCAGGTCGGCGAAGCTTTCCGGCGCGCCGGCGCGCGGGACCGCACGTTCCATCAGCAGACCTTCGTTCTGCGCAACCTGTGCCCCGGCAGGAAAACCGGTCACCAAAGATATCGCTGCGCCGCCGACCAGCAGCGCTGAAGTCAATCCGTAAGCATATCGCACTGGCTAAAATTCCTCTTCATTGGCTGAGTGACCAGGCAACGCTGCGCCCGGCACGACTTTTCCCGATAACACTCCAAACGCCCTGAACACCGATTGAACGACAGCTGTAATCGATCGGGCCGCTCCGCCCGTGTTACTGCCCGTTACGGAACTGCCGCAGATATTCGTTATCGGGCGACAGGATGATCTGGCTCTGGCCCTGGCCCTCGCCCTTGGCGAAGGTTGTGTCATAGCTCTGCATCGCGCGGTAGAAATCGTAGAAACCCGGATCTTTGCCGAAACTGTCGGCATAGATCCTGGCGGCTTCCGCATCGGCTTCGGCGCGAATGACGCGGGCGTTGCGTTCGCCCTGCGCCCGGATTGTCCGAGCCTCGCGCTCGCGGTCGGTCTTCATGCGGCGGAAGGCCGATTCCAGCGGCGTACCATCGGGCAAATCGGTCCGCTTGATCCGTACGTCGATCACCTGTGCGCCGTATTCCCGGGCCTGCACATCCAGCTTTTCCCGGATGTTCGACATCGCCTGGCCGCGTTCTGCGGTCAGCAGGCTGGCAAAGGTGCGCCGGCCGAGTTCCTGCCGGAGAACCGAGTTCAGGATCGGTTCGAGCTGCGTGCGGACGCCCTCGGTGGTACCGGCGGTTTCCACCATCAGCACCGGATCGATAATCCGGAACCGGGCGTAGGCATCCACCAGCAAGCGCTGCTGGTCGCTCGACAAGACCTGTTCGCGCTCCATGTCGAGATCGAGCACCCGTTTATCGACAAACTGGACCTGTTCGACCAGCGGAATTTTCAGGACCATGCCGGCCCCGGTTTCGCCATAGGGCTGGTCGGGCTCGAAGCGGTTGATCACGCGGACCGGCTCACCCGTTCGCACGACCACGGCCTGTTGTTCTTCGGGCACGATCACCACGGACAGAAGCAGCACGATGATCGCGGCCCCTACGGCCATGATCGAAAGCTTATGGTTTTCCCAGATGTTTTCCATGACTTACTGTCCCTGTCCGGAAGCGGCCGCCGCTTGCCCGCGCTCTTGCGCGCGCTGGCGGATTTCCGGCAGTGGCAGATAGGTCTGGACCCCGCCGGATTCGACGATTGTCTTGTCGGTCTGGCTCAGCACACGCTCCATTGTTTCGTAATACAGCCGCCGCCGAGTTACTTCGGGCGCCTGGCGGTATTCCTCGTAAACCTTGTCGAAGGCGATCGTTTCGCCCTGCGCCCGCTCGAGGATCTGCTGCGCGGTACCGCGCGCGGTATTGACCGCCGCATCGGCATCCTGTTCCGCCACGGTAACGTCCTTGAACGCCTCGTTCACTTCGGCGGGCGGGTCGGTCTTGGCGATTTCGACGCCTTGTACCGCGATGCCCGAACGGTATGCGTCCAGCACGGCCTGCATCCGGGTGCGCACCCGCTGCTCGATCTCCGCCCGGCCCGCGCCCGAGAAAGTCTCGTCCAGCGTCCGTTCTGCAACCGAGGCGCGCATGGCCGCTTCGGCGACTTCGCGGATAGTCTCGTCGGGTTCGGCCAATTGGAACCGGTATTGCTTCAGATCCTTGATGTTCCAGCGAATGAGATAGGACAGATCGACCAGGTTCTGGTCCCCGGTCAGGATCAGCTTCTGTTCGCCGCCTTCGGGAATTCGTTCGGACCGGATGGTGCTGACCTGTTCGACATCCACGTTCTGGAACGGCCACGGCAAGGTGAAATTGGTACCCGGCTGCAGCGTCCGTGAATATTTGCCGAAAGTGGTCACGATGCCCTGTTCCTTCGGCTGGACGAAATGCACCGAGCTCATCAGAAGCCACGCTGCCACGACGACCAGACCGATAATCGGCAGCCAGCTTTTCCCGCCCGGACGCTGCGGCATCCGGAAATTCGGGCCGCCGGGTCCGCCGACGCGCCGCGGCCCTTCGGGCCCGCGGTGCTTGAAGATATCTTCGATCTTGGCCGATCGCCGCGCGTCGTCGCTGCCCGAAGGAAGCCAAGGATTGCGCGGTCCGCCGGCTTTCTTGCCGTCATCGCCATCGCCCGCGCCCCCATCTCCGGAGGCCCCGCTGCCCTTGTTTCCGCCCCAAGGGCTCTTGCCAGCCATGGCAAGCCCGATCCTGTTGGTAAAACCCGTCAAAATGTCCATGCAGTCTTTATAGGGTTCCGCCCCAAGAAAAACAGGGGTTGCGGTCACGAAATTGCTGCTAGGGAAAGCCGCGATGGATCAGGATGAAATCAGGGCACGGCTTCCCGCTTCGATTGCCGCGCGGATGCAGACGGCAAAACTCAAGGACACTGTCGCCACGCTGGTGCTCGATGCCGCCGGGTTGGGGGCTTCTGCACGCGCCGAACTGGAAGCTGCGGTGAAGGATCTCGTCGGCGGCGCGGAGGGGGTAACCGAAGTGCGCGTGGCGATGATCGCCGACCGTGCACCCGCCCCGCCGCCTCGGCGGATCATCGCCATCGGATCGGGTAAGGGGGGAGTCGGGAAGTCGACCCTGACGGCGAACCTGGCGGTGGCGCTCGCGCGGATGGGCCGCAAGGTCGGGGTGGTCGACGCCGATATTTATGGACCCTCCCAGCCGACGATACTGGCGAACAAGGGCGAGCGGCCGCAGGCGGAAGACGGCAAGCTGATTCCGGTGCCAAGCAAATGGGGCGTGTCGGTCCTGTCGATGGGCCATCTGGTGGAACCCGGCAAAGCCATTGCCTGGCGCGGGCCGATGGCCGGGAATGCGCTGGGCCAATTGATCGATGCGCATTGGGGTGATGCCGAAGTGCTGCTGGTCGATCTGCCCCCCGGCACCGGCGACGTACAACTTTCCATGCTGCAGAAGCACAAGCCCGCTGGCGCGATCATCGTGTCCACTCCGCAGGATCTTTCCCTGATTGATGCGCAGCGTGCGGCCAATCTGTTCGAAACCGGCAAGGTCCCCCTGATAGGGCTGGTGGAAAACATGGCCGGCTATGCCTGTCCCCATTGCGGCGAGATCAGCGATCCGTTCGGCCGCGGCGGTGTGGAAGATGCTTCCGAAGCCACCGGTATCCCGTTTCTGGGGCGTATTCCGCTGGCGATCGATATCCGCGAGGACAGCGACGCCGGCACACCGACTGCAGCGCAGGGCGGGCCGCAAGCCGAAGCCTTCGCCGCGATTGCCCGCTCCCTGTCCGATTGGCTTGACGCGCCCTTGGCGCCCGAGGCCGCCTGACGATGCCGGTCACCCGCCGGAGCGTGCTGGTCGGTGCTGCGGTTGGCGGAGGGTTACTGATCGCATGGACACTTCGCCCGCGCAGCTTTTCCACACCGCTGTCACCCGGACGGGATGAATACGCTTTCGACGCCTGGCTGAAAATTGGCCGGGACGGCGTAATTACGGTTGCGGTGCCGCAGCTGGAAATGGGGCAGGGGATCACAACTCTGCTGCCGCAGATCGTGGCGGTGGAACTCGGCGCGGACTGGCGCCAGATCGCAGTCGAGCCCGCACCGGTCAGCGGTGCCTATGCCAATGTCCCACTCGCCGCGCGCTGGGCCCCGCTGTGGATGCCGGTCCTGCCGGGCCTTGCCAATGAACCGGACGATTTGCTGGCGCAGCGTTACGCGCAGGAAAGCCGTTTCAACGTGACTGCGGACGGCACTTCGCTGGCGGCATATGAAATGCCATGCCGGGCCGCGGCCGCATCGGCGCGGGCGATGCTGGCGATGGCGGCAGCGGACCGGTGGGATATCAGCTGGGAAGAATGCATCGCGGAAGGGGGCTTCATCCGCTTCGAGGACAAGCGGCTGAGTTTCGCCGAACTGGCGGAGGAAGCGGCCGGGTTCACCCCGCCCGATCCGCCACCACTGCTGCCCGAAGCGGCGGCGGAAGACCCGATTTTCGGACTGGCAGACGCGCCCACCGCGTTTCCCCGGCTCGACCTGCCGTCAAAAGTGGATGGTAGCTATCTTTTCGCGGGCGACGTGCGACTGCCGGACATGCTCTATGCCTCGATCCGGCACGGACCGGTCAACCAGGCGGTGCTGTCCCGCTTCGAAGCGGGTGAAGCGGCCGGGATGCCGGGGCTGGTCACCATCGTGAAGGGCAAGCGGTGGCTGGCCGCCGTGGCAGACAGCTGGTGGACCGCCGATCAGGCACTCACCCGGATGGAACCGCGCTTCGATGTTACCGAGGCGGTCAATTCCTCCACCATCGAAGCGGCGCTGGACGAAGCGCTGCGGCGCGGCGACGCCACCCGGATTGCAGTCCGCGGCGAAGGCGACAGCCTGATGGAGGAAACCGAGGTCGCACGCCGTTACGATTTTTCGCCCGCGACCCATGCCACATTGGAAACCACCACCGCCACCGCGCGCTACGGCGATGGGCGGTTGGAGCTGTGGATGGCTGCGCAGGCGCCCGAAGCCGCGCGGGAGGCGGCAGCAAAGGCGCTGGACATCGCCACCAGCGACGTGGTGCTTTATCCGATGCCGGCTGGGGGCAGTTTCGACCGGCGGCTGGAACATGACCACGCGGTCGAGGCGGCGCTGATTGCGCGTGAAGTTGCGAAAGACGGTCTGCGCCCGGTCCAGCTGATCTGGCCGCGCGGGCAGGAATTGCTTGGCGGCAAGCCGCGGATGCCCGCTGCAGTGCTGGTCAGCGCCACACTGGGCGGCGGGGACGGCAATTTCGGGACCGGCGGAGAGATCGAGACTCTGCGCGTGCGGATGGCCGCCCCGGCATCGGGCAAGGAATTCGGCCAGCGCCTGTTCGGCAACAAGACCAGCTGGGCGGCGATCGAAGAGGCCGCGGGCGAGAGTGATCCGATGGTGATGGAGGGGGCCATGCCGCCCTACGGCATCCCCAATGTCGCGCTCGATCATGTGCCGGTGCGGATCGGCCTGCCGACAGGTCGGCTTCGCGGCAACGCGCATGGCATCACCGCCTTCGTGACCGAAAGTTTCATGGATGAAATGGCATGGAGACATGGGCGCGAACCGCTGTCCTACCGGATCGAAATGCTCGGCGGTGACCTGCGTCTGGCGCGCTGTCTGCAGGACGTCGCCCGGCTGGCGCAATGGGACGGAGGAAAGGACCAGAGCGGTCAGGGCCTGGCGTGTCACCGCATGGGCGGCAATGAGAATGGGGGCGACGATGCCGGCCGGATTGCCTGTATCGCAACTGCCCGACGAGAGGGCGGCGGGGTCCGCGTCGCCAGGCTGACCGCGGTCGTGGATATCGGCCGGATCGTGAATCTCGACATCGCCCGCCAGCAGATCGAGGGCGGCCTGCTGTTCGGCATGAGCCTGGCACTGGGCTCCGCACTCGAATATATAGACGGCGTGCCGACAGCCAAAGGGCTCGGCGCGCTCGGGATGCCCACCCTGGCCGATTGTCCGGAGGTGGAGATTGATTTCATCAGCAGCAAGGCCCCGCCGTTCGACCCGGGCGAGCTGGGCGTAGCGGTCGCTGCGCCGGCGATTGCCAACGCCCTCTATTCCGCAACCGGCTTGCGCATCCGCCGCCTGCCCCTATTTGCGGAGGGCTTATGACCTGGTCCCCGCAGCAGCTCAGCCCCGAACATCCCCCGGTCCGTAGCGGCAACATCGGGGTGCTGCTGGTCAATCTCGGCACGCCCGACGCACCCACCACGCAAGCGGTGAAGAAATATCTGCTTGAATTCCTGTCCGACCGGCGGGTGGTGGAAATTCCCCCGATCGCCTGGCAGCCGATCCTGCGCGGGATCATCCTGAACACGCGGCCGAAGAAATCGGCCCAGGCCTATGCGCAGGTCTGGGGCAAGCACGGATCGCCCCTCGCCACGCTGACCGCCGACCAGGCGGAAGCGCTGCAAGTGAGGCTGGGCGAGAGCGTGCAGGTGGGCTGGGGAATGCGCTACGGCAATCCGTCGATCGAACAGGAACTGACCCGCCTGAAGGACGCCGGCTGCGACCGCATCCTGCTCGCCCCCATGTATCCGCAATATTGCGGTGCCACCACGGCAACCGTGGTGGACAAGGCGGGCGAGGCACTGGGCAAAATGCGCTGGCAACCGACGCTCAGGACCATGCCGCCCTATCACGACGACCCTGCCTATATCACCGCGCTGGCGCAGGATTTGACGCGGCAGCTGGATGCTCTGACATTTGAACCCGAGGTCCTGCTGCTAAGCTTCCACGGGATGCCCGAACGCACGCTGCCCGCCGGCGATCCCTACCATTGCCACTGCCAGAAGACCGCCCGCTTGCTGGAGGCTGAAATGAAGGCGATGGGCAAGCGGCCCGACATGCGCTTCGTGACAACCTTCCAGTCGCGCTTCGGCCGCGCCAAGTGGCTCGAACCTGCCACCGATGATACTTTGGAGGCCGAAGGCAAGGCGGGAACCCGGCGCATGGCTATCGCCGCTCCGGGGTTTGCCGTCGATTGCCTCGAGACGCTGGAGGAACTCGCGATCCAGGGCGCGGAACAATTTGCCGAGGCGGGCGGCGAGGAATTTGCGGCGCTGTCGTGCCTCAACAGCAGCGAAGCCGGGATGGAGATGCTGGAGATCATCACTCGCCGCGAATTGTCGGGCTGGATTTAACCCGCGGACTTACTTACACCGAGGTAAGTAGGAGAATCCGATGGCTACCGCCGCACACGAAAACGCCACGTCCGCGCCGAAAAGCTGGCCCCAGCACTGGAGCCAGCCTCTGCCCCCGCATTCACTCGACCATATCCCGGGCGAGGGCGGTTGGCCGCTGGTGGGCAATACGTTCAAGATGCTGGCCGATCCGCACGCCTTTGCGCAGCGGATGTATGCGACCTATGGTCCGGTCTACAAGAACTGGGCATTCGGGCGGTGGAATGTCGGACTGATCGGGGCCGACGCAAACGAGCTGATGCTGTTCGACCGGGACAAGCTGTTTTCCTCCGAACAGGGCTGGGGTCCGGTGCTCGACCAATTGTTTCCGCGCGGATTGATGCTGATCGATTTCGACCACCACCGGGCGGACCGCCGCGCGCTGTCGATTGCGTTCAAGCCCGGCCCGATGCGCCACTACGCCGATGCGCTCAATCGCGGGATCGCCGCGCGGGTCGCGGAATGGGGCGGCGCGGAGATGCCGTTCTATCCCGCGATCAAGAAGCTGACCCTCGATCTGGCGGCGGACAGTTTCATCGGCATTCCGTTCGGGCCCGAAGCGGACCGGATCAATCGGGCCTTTGTCGATATGGTGCAGGCTTCGATCGCGCCGATCCGCAAGCCGCTCCCCGGAACGCTGATGCGCCGAGGGGTCAAGGGCCGCGAATTCCTGGTCGATTTCTTCAGCAAGGAAGCGCTGAACCGGCGCGAGCTGGGCGGGGGGCAGGATATGTTCAGCCAGTTCGCCAACGCCACCGACGAGGACGGCGAATTGCTGAGCGTGGAATCCGTGGTCGATCACATGAACTTCCTGATGATGGCCGCGCATGACACGATCACCTCCAGCGCCACATCGCTGCTGTGGCTGCTGGCGGCGAATCCCGACTGGCAGGAAAAAGTGCGGCAGGAATTGCGCGCGGTAACCGGCGGTGAAGGAAAGCCGGTCGATTACGACGATCTCGGCAGACTGGAGCTGACCGAAATGGCGTTCAAGGAAGCCCTGCGCTTCATGCCGCCCGTACCCTCCATCCCGCGCCGCGCTTTGCGCGATTTCGAATATGGCGGATACACCATTCCGGCCGGAACGCAGGTCGGGATCAATGTTCACATGGTCCATCATCAGGAAGAACACTGGCCCGATCCGATGCGGTTCGATCCGATGCGGTTCACCCCCGAACTGGTCAAGGCGCGGCACAAATACGCCTGGGTGCCGTTTGGCGGCGGGGCGCATATGTGCCTCGGGCTGCATTTTGCCTATATGCAGGTGAAGATCCTGCTGGCGCAGGTGCTGACCCGCTATGAGGTGCAGATCGCCGAGGGTTATGAGCCCCAGTGGCAGCCGTGGCCGATCCCCCAGCCGAAAGACGGGCTGAAGGTGACGTTCAAGCCGCTCTAGAAATCAATAGCGATGCCGTTCTTTTCCCAATCGCCGTAGCGGGTCGGGCTGAGGCCGTGCTTGTCGCCGTCGGCGGGCTTGTCCGACACCCGGGGCGCTTCCGGCTTCGGCACCGGGTCGTTGCTCCAATGGCCGGGTTTGGCGAAGCTCTCGGGACGCTTGGTGGCTCTCTCGGTCATTTTGCCAACATGGTATCGCTGGCCCTTCTTTGCAATCGCGGATAGGGGCGCTGCGATGGTAGATACTCCCGGATTACCCGCCCGCCGCGCCGCGCTGCGCATGATGGATGCCGTGCTTCACCGCGGCGAGACGCTGGAGCAGGCCGAACGCGGCGCCTTGCGCAGCATTAACAGTCCCGCCGACCGGGCGCTGGCCCGCGCGATTGCGGCCGAAGTGATGCGCTGGCTGGTCGATCTCGACGCGATGATCGACAGCGCCACTCGCAACCGCCTGTCGGATGACGCCAAGGCGCGCAGCGTGATCCGCCTGATGCTGGTTCAATGGCTCCGCTTCGACACACCTCCGCACGCGGTGATCGCCACCGCGCTGCCGCTGCTGACCGGCGGGCCCCGGCGGTTGGCGCACGGGGTGTTCTCCACCCTGACCAAGCGTGAGGTGAAGCTGCCGCAAGGCCCCACGCCAAGCGATGCGGTGATGGTCCGCTGGGGCGAGAGGGCCGAGATCATCGTCGGCGCGCTGGCCGAACCGCCGCCGCTCGACCTCGCGCTGAAGGACCATGCGGAAACCGAAAAATGGGCTGCGGAACTGGGCGGACAAAGCCTCGCCCCCGGCCATGTGCGCCTGCCGCGCGGCACGCCGATCGATGAATTGGCCGGTTTCGAGGAAGGCGCATGGTGGGTCCAGGATCTCGCCGCGACACTCCCGGCCCGCCTGCTGGGCGCTGGAGAGGGAAGGCACGTGCTGGATCTGTGCGCCGCGCCGGGCGGCAAGACCTTGCAACTCGCGGCCGCAGGCTGGCAAGTCACCGCGCTGGACATCAGCGAGCGGCGGCTGGAACTGCTCCGCAACAATCTGGAACGCACCGGCCTTGCTGCCGAGATCATCACCGCCGACGCGCTGACATGGCAGCCCGCCAAGCCGTTCGACGCCATCCTGCTCGACGCGCCCTGTACCGCAACCGGCACCTGCCGCCGCCATCCCGACGTGCTGCACCGGATCGGCCCGCGCCAGATCGGCGAAATGGCTGAATTGCAGGCAGCCCTGCTCGCCCGTGCGGCAAGCTGGCTGCCCGAGGGCGGCACGCTGGTTTACGCGGTATGCTCGCTGGAGGAAGAGGAAGGCCTTGGCCAAACGGGTGCCGTCCCGCTGACGCAAGTGCCGGTCACCGCCGCCGAACTGCCCGCCGGGTTACAGCCCGACGCGGCTGGCTGGCTGAACACCGACCCCACAATGCTGCCCGAAGCCGGCGGCATGGACGGCTTCTTCATCGGGCGATGGACGAAGTAGTTACGGCGGGTTTTGGGAGCTGTGCCCAGAAGCTTGAATGGCTGCTTTGTCGTGGGCAGCGGACGTCAGCGTTTGTGGGTTCGTTGTTTGATATGCGTTTCATGGACGTGGGCGCAGACGACTTCGATAACCTCATTACAAGTTGTGTCGATTGTGTAAGTCAGCGTTCCGTCGAGCCCTGTGTTCACACGGATCTCCATCACACCGACCGAGTCACGGAGTTCAGACGTGCGCCAACGAGATACGCCAGCAAGCTCGTGCTGAATGACTGACTCGCCATCAGATGAGTCGAACACCAGACGCCAGTTATCCGGCTCAATAACCCAAGCCACAATGGTGTAATCTGCGAGGTCTGAAATCGGTTGCGCCATTTCGACATTGTTTCACATTTTCAACCTGCGGCCAACGTCTGGAATTGGGTCGCTTCCTGCCGGTCTGCTTTTATCAAAAACCCATGGTAAGCCGACTGGCCGCTTTTGGTAAAATGGAAAACGCTTCTGAACGGCAAAAACTGGGTGGGAAGCTGACGTAACCCGCACCGACTTCCGTCATTGCCAAGGTGACACTGATTTGGCTTTTATTGCGAGAAGACCTCCACTTAGCGTGCCAACCGTCCATGCAGCCACCACTGGCGAAAGCATTACCAATCCGGTCATCCACCAAACCCAGAAGTCTTCCGCATCACCCGGAGTCATTGCAAACCAGATGGTGTAGATCATAAGTGGAGCGAAGATACAGGCATACAAGGCTGCTATTCGAGCGACGACACCGACCACCTTCCTAATGGCGAAATAGCTCAAAAGCCCCGACACAGCGGTCGATACGATCATGATAAGCAGGAGCCTCATGAGGGCTTACATAGTGGATTGTGACTAATGTCCGCAACTGGGTCGTGTCCGGTATGTCCGCTTTTCGGCGAATATTGCAACAATCGGACGTCGCCCATCTTGTGCACATCTCATCGGATGCTTGGCTGCGACAGAGCGCCGAAAGAGGTACCCCGTCACCAACCCCGCATCAAACGCCCTGTTTCACCTTGTTCTGGAAACTCTTGCGCAGCTTCAGCAGCTTGGGCGGGATTGTCGCCTGGCAATAGGGATTGCGCTGGCCTTCGCCCTCCCAATATTCCTGATGGTAATCCTCTGCCGGAAACCATTTGACCGGCGCTTCGATGGTCGTGACCACCTTGCCGCCGTGATCCTCGTTCGCCCGCGCAATCGCGGCTTCGGCTTCGGCGCGCTGGGTGTCGTCGAGCGGGAAGATTGCGCTGCGGTACTGGGTACCCACGTCATTACCCTGCCGGTTCAATTGCGTCGGATCATGCGTGCCGAGAAACACGTCGAGCATTTCGGCGTAGGAAATCACCTCGGGATCGAAGGTCACGCGGATGCCCTCGGCGTGGCCAGTGGTGCCGCTGCACACCTGTTTGTAGGTCGGATTTTCGACGGTGCCGCCAACATAGCCGCTTTCGACCTCGCTCACTCCGACGACATCCCGGAACACCGCTTCGGTGCACCAGAAACATCCGCCTGCGATGATGGCCTGCTGTGTATTGCTCATTGAATTCTCCATGGCTTTCGTGTGAACATAAGCACCTGAACCGGATTTGCTATCGTGCCATCCGGCGAAATTCGAATTCATTCGAAAGGGATCATGATGAAGAAGCTGTTTCTTACCGCGGCCGCAGGCGCGCTGGCCTTTGCCGCACCGGTGCTCGCTGACGGGCACGGTCACGGGCAGGGCCATGAGATGTCCGATCCGGCAACATTCGCCGCGCACCATGCGGAGGCATTTTCCGGCGCGATCAACCATCCCTCCCGCGCGCAGGACAAGCTACGCGATCAATTCCGCCACCCGGTCGACACCCTGAGCTTTTTTCAGGTCGCGCCGGACATGAAGGTCGGTGAATATGCGCCGGGCGGCGGCTGGTATTCCCGGCTCCTTGGCCATTATCTCGGCGGCGAGGGGCAATTGGTCGGCATCTACGCGAATCCTCTCACCGCCTCCGCCGACGCTGCGCGCCAGCAGCGTATTCGCGATGCGGCCGCCGGTTTCCCGGCCGAGGTTGCAGGCTACACCGGCCTTGCCGCAGACCGGTTCGGCGCGCTGACTCTCGACAGCATTGGCGATGACCAGCGCGGCACCTTCGACCGAATTCTGGTGATCCGCGGCCTTCATGGCATCACTCGCGGCGGAATAGCCGACACCGAAATCCGCGCGATGCGCGAATTGCTGAAGGATGACGGCCTGCTCGGCGTGGTCCAGCACCGCGCCAAGGTGGATGCCCCGTGGAGCTATGCCAACGGGTCGAAGGGCTATCTCAAGCAGCAGGATGTGGTGGATTTCATGCGCCTCAACGGTTTCGAACTGGTCGGATCGAGCGAGATCAACGCCAATCCGATGGATACTGCCGATCACGCAGAAGGCGTGTGGGAAATGCCTCCAGTCCTTGCCACCAAGCGCGAAGACCTGAAAAACAA
>NZ_JAXMJI010000097.1:0-14614 GCF_034376665.1 Allopontixanthobacter sp.
AGCACATGATTTGGTCCGGCGACATAATCGCCGATTGCCTCGGGCGTGTGCCGACCCAGGAATACGCTTCCGGCGTGGCGGATTTTTGCGAACATGACATCCGGATCGTCGATTGCCAGTTCGACGTGTTCCGCCGCCAGCACCAGCGGGTTGGTCACGCCCTTGGGGGTGGGGGTCACGGCGACCAGCCGAGCAACGCCGGCAACTTTGGCCGGTATGGCGTTCATCAGCAGCGAGGAGGGGTAGGCCGCACGGCCGCCCGGCACATACAGCCCTGCCGCGTCGACGGGCAGCCAGCGCGCACCCAGCCGCATTCCGGCGGCATCGGTGTAGTCGCGGTCTTGCGGCAATTGCGCCGTGTGATAATCGCGGATGCGGTCTGCGGCGAGGATCAGGGCATCGCGCAATTCATCGTCCAGCGCTTCGAAGGCGGCGCGGCAGGTTTCCGCCGGAACGCGCCAGTCTTCATCGGTGGTCAGCCGGTGATCATCGAAGCGCGCCGTGTATTCCGCCAGCGCTGCGTCGCCGCGGCGACGTACCTCGGCAAGGATCGAGGCGACATCCTGTGCGACGTTGTCGTCGCTCTCGCGGCGATCGTTGACGATCTTGGTGAACGCTTTTTCAAAGCCTTCATCCACGGTCCTGAGCATCTTCATCACGCTGCCCCGCTCGTCTGGGCATTGCTGCGGAACGCCTCGACCAGAGCAGCAACCCGTGCGTCGGTCTTCAAGGCGGCACGGTTGACAATCAGCCGCGCGGAAATGTCCATGATCCGGCTGGTCTCTACCAATCCGTTCTGTTTCAAGGTTGCCCCGGTCGATACCAGATCTACGATCCGGCCCGACAGCCCGAGGCTGGGGGCAAGTTCCATCGCCCCGTTGAGCTTGACGCATTCGGCCTGGATTCCCTGTGCCTCGAAATGGCGGCGGGTGATGTTGGGATATTTGGTCGCGACGCGCAGGTGGCTGGCACCGTCCGCACCGCTGGCATGTTCCGCCGGTTCGGCCACGGACAGACGGCAATGGCCGATGGCGAGATCGACCGGTGCATAGAGGTCTGCGTAGTCGAACTCCTCGATCACATCGGAGCCGACAATGCCGATCTGCGCGGCTCCGTGCGCCACGAAGGTCGCCACGTCGAATGCGCGGACACGGATCAGCCGCATGTGGTCGCTCGTGGTGGCGAAACTCAGCGACCGGTTGGACTTGTCGTGAAACGCGCTATCGGGCACCACCCCCGCACGGGCCATTACCGGCAGCGCTTCATCGAGGATACGGCCCTTCGGAACGGCGAAAGTTAGCATTTTCGGCATGGGGCGGCAGATAGTGCGACAACCGCCAAAGGGCAATCAATTGTGGGGAGGGCCATCGTTCGCCTGACTATTGGGCGGGCGAGGCAAGAAAGTTCTGGAGGGATCGGGGCATGACGGACGCAATCATGGACATCGCGACGGTGGCGGGCGGGATCGAATGGCAGGCCCGCCACGCCGAACAAGCGGGCGCGCCCTGCACCGGCAGGGTCGTTCGCGCGCAGCTTGCAGTCCTGGACAGCGACACCGCCACCGGCCGCCGGATGGCGGGTTGGCAGGGCAAGGTGGTGGAGGACGCGCTGCCGCTGCGGCTCGCGGGCGGTCTGCATAATCTGGTGCTGACCGGGGAGGATCGGCGGCTCGAGCCGGTTTACGCCGGGCTGCTGACCGATCAGGGGCAGGTCGATGCCATCGTGCTGGAGCTGGTTCGGAAATACGATACCAGGCTGCTCCCGTGGCTGGACGGGCCGCCGCAGACGAACGAAGCGGGGCGCTCATGGGCATTCATGAGCGCGCTGAAATGGCTGTCGGTGCGTCTCGGACCGAAATTCAGCCTGTTCGAATTGGGGGCCAGCGCCGGGGTCAACACCATGATGGACCGGTATTTTTTCGATCTCGGCGGTGTGACGGAGGGTCCGCCCGCCTCGCCGATGCGGATCGTCCCCGAATGGCGCGGCGCTCCGCCGCCCGATGCGCCGGTGGAGATTATCTCGATCCGGGGCTGCGACCAGGCACCCATTGATCTCGGCGATCCTGCAATGGCGCTGAAACTCAAAAGCTACGTTTGGCCCGAAGCCAGCCAGCGGATTGCGCGGATCGATGCCGCAATTGCGCTGGCGGCCGAAAAGCCGCCGATAATCGCGCATCAGGATGCTGGTCCATTCGTGGATGAAATGCTGGCGGAGGCACCGCAGGTCGGCGTTACCCGCGTACTGCTGCATTCGATCGTGTGGCAATATATTCCGCCGGTCACGCGCGACCGCATCGAAGCCGCAATGGCCAAGGCCGGGGCGGAGGCAACGCCGGAAAACCCGCTCGCCTGGGTTGCGCTCGAAACCAACCGCGAGACTTTCCGCCACGAACTGCGGGTCCGCTATTGGCCGGGAGGAGAGGAACCGCAATTGCTCGGCTGCGGCCATCCCCACGGGGCGTGGGCGGAATGGTTCGCGGCTTAGGCGGTCCGGTCCAGAAAATCATCCAGCGCGGCGTTGAATTGCTCCGGCGCTTCCCACGGCACGAAATGGCCGCAATCGGGCACCTGCACCAGCGTGAGATCGTCGATGACTTCGTCCAGTCCCTCCAAGTTGGAAGGCGGCAGGGCGAGGTCGTCCATCGCCCAGATCACCAGAGTCGGGATGGTCAAATTGGGCAGCACCATCGGCTGGTAGCCGGCAGGTAATTCGAACGGCGCGTCCATCGGCGGCACTACGATGGGGCTGCCGCGATACCAGTTGAGCATGGCCATTGCGGTGTCAGCATTGGACCAGTCCTTCAGCAGCGCGTCGCGTTCGTCCTGCTCCATGGTGGAGGGGCGGTCCCACCTGACCGCCTTCAGCAGGATGCCGATCAGCCCGTTTTCGCGCACCAGCGCGTCGTTTTCCGGATCGCGGAAAGCGCGAATATACTGGCTCGCCTCGCGCTGGGCATGGTCGAGGTAGAGCAGTTTCTGGAAAATCGCCGGGTGGGGGGCGTTCGCGACGACGGCGCGGGTAACGCGGCCATTGATCTGACCGCCCAGAGCCGTCCCCCAGGCAATCGCGCCGCCCCAGTCATGGCCGATGATGGTGAATTGGCCCACGCCCAGCGCGTCTGCCATCTGGAAGACATCGCCGATCAGTTTGTCCGGCGTATAGCTGGCCACGTCCTGCGGCGCGGAGGAGCCGCGATAGCCGCGCTGGTCCGGCGCGATACAGCGGAAGCGGTCCGAAAAATGCGCGATCTGGTGGCGCCAGGTGCGGTGGCTTTCGGGAAACCCGTGGAGGAAGATCAGCACCGGCGCGTCGCTGTCTCCGTTCGTGTTGCCGGTAGCGGGGCCAACATCCGCCACATCCAGCTCGGTGCCGTTCGCCAAAGTGATCCGCTTCTGATCGATGGTCATGATGCCTGCGGTTCCATTTTCGCAATATACCCCTTGGCGACCATGTCGGCGATCCGGTCGAACAGTTCGTCCGGCGTCCGGCGCATTTCTGCCATCGCCAGTTCGGTGCCGCGTGCGACAATGATCTCGCGCTGTCCTGCGGCGATCCCCGCAAGAATTTCCGCCGCAGCCTCGTCTGGCGGGATGCCGTTGTCGATTACGGGGTCGCTGACGCCGCGCTTCGCACCGCTCGCCTCCAGCGCATTGCGCGAGACATCGGTGGCGACGGAGCCGGGCGCGATCACGTGAACATCTACGCCTGTGGTGGACAGTTCCGCCCGCAGCGCGTCGGCGTATCCGATCAACCCATGCTTGGCGGCGCAATAGGCGGTGCGCAGCGGCACGCCGACCTTACCTGCGACGGAGGAGATGAAGACCAGTTTCCCGCTACCGCGTTCCGCCATGTGCGGCAGCAGCGCCTGGGTCAGGGCAATCGGGGCCATTAGGTCAATCTCGATGATGTCGCGGTAAACCTGCAGCGCGGTTTCGACTGCAAGGCTGCGCTGCGCAATGCCGGCGTTGTTGACCAGTACATCTACCCCGCCGGTCCATTCCAGCGCGCTGGCGACGGCGGAGTTCATGGCGGCATGATCCGTCACCTCGAAGGGCAGGACCAGAGTTTCGCCGCCCACAGCCTTTGCCACTTCGCCAAGCCTACCGAGGTCCCTGCCGGACAGGATCAGTTTCGCGCCCGTTTCCGCCCAGCCAAGGGCAAGCGCCCGGCCAATGCCGGACGAAGCGCCGGTAATCCATACTGTGGGAATGGTGCTCATGGGTAACTCACTGTCTTGGGCTGGTCGGGAATGGGAATCCATTCCTCCTCGTCGCCGGGAACCTTTGGGAAATTGCCCTGGGTCCAGTCCTGCTTTGCCTGGTTGATCCGGTCACGGCTGGAACTGACGAAATTCCACCACACATGGCGCCGGGTGGTGATTGCCTCCCCGCCCAGCAGCATCACCCGCCCGCCGCTGTGGCTGGCAAGCTTCATGACGACGCCGGGTTCCAGTATCGTCAATTCGTACAGTACCAGCGGCTGCCCATCCACACTCGCCTCGCCGCCCACCAGCATCACCGCGCGTTCGTCTGCTTCGGCATCGATCGGCAAGGCACCGCCTGCCGCGAGCAGGATCTCCGCGTAGATCGTTTCGGCATAGGTGGTGGTGGATGCCTGCTGGCCCCACAGATTGCCCATAATCACCGTCGCGCTGGCAGCGGCGTCTTCAACCCGCGGCAGATCCGTCACCGCTTCGAACGCGGGGTCCATTTCCTCGCGCGCTTCGGGCAGGGCGAGCCAGGTCTGCATCCCGTAGAGCCTGGGGCCGCTGTCCCGTTCCGACTGCGGGCTGCGTTCCGAATGGACGATCCCGCGGCCCGCGGTCATCAGATTGACCTGGCCGGACCGGATGGTCGCGAAACTCCCCAGCGAATCGCGATGGTCGATGGCACCTTCGAACAGCCAGGTCACGGTCGCCAGATTGATATGCGGGTGGGGGCGGACGTCCATCCCGCTCCCGAGATCGAGCTGCGCCGGTCCGAACTGGTCCACGAAGATGAACGGGCCGACCATCGTGCGCTGGCGCGATGGCAGAGCCCGCCGCACCTTGAAGGCGCCGAGATCGTGAGTGACGGGGGTAATCGTGATCATGAGATTGCTCCTGTTGACCGTATGGTCCTTCGGCGTGTCCGCTCAATCCTCGCATGGATTTGCACGGCCTACGGGGCGCATCTGCTGCCCCAATCAGACAATTATTCCCCGGGGGCAGTGGCCTTGATGGCAAGAGCATGGACTCGATTTCCGGGTATGTCACCCAGCGATTTGTTGACCATCCTCTGTCGGTCAAGTCGCGATTGGCCGGCGAAGGCTTCGCTTTCGATCCGAATCGTGAAATGCGATTCGCCGCTCCCGTCATCGCCCGCATGGCCGGAATGCTTTGCGCTGTCGTTGATCACTTCCAGCTTCGTCGGCGCAAAGGCCCGGCCAAGAATTTCGGTCATTTCCTGCTGCACGCTCATTTCATGTCCTTTTTGGTATTTGCAATTTCTCTAACCGACCCCATCCTAAAGAGCCATGCGCGGTGACAGGTTCCACGGACGGTTTGAAACCGGAGGGCGCGGGTGCGATGCGCCCGGCTGCCGCGAGGCGGGCGAATTCCGTGCGCCGGGGCCGCGCGGGTCCAGTTTCGACGGTCCGGGCGATTACCGCTGGTTCTGCCTCGACCATGTGCGCGAATTCAATTCCGGCTACGATTGGTTCGAAGGGATGAGCGCGGATGAAATCCTCGCCGCGCAATCCCCGGTCGCGGGATGGGCCAGCACTGCGCGTGTGTTCCGCGCGGCCGAAACGGGCGATGCGTTGCCCCGCTGGGCGGATTACGAGGACCCGCTGGAGGCAATCTCAGCCCGCGCAGCCGGGATCAAGGCGCGCGCTGCGCAGCAGAACGGAACGAATGCCGCGATGCGCCAGAGCAGCCGGTTCGCCGCCGAGGAGATGCTGGCGCTCAAGGTTCTCGGCCTCGATACCGAGATTGACCGGCCAATATTGCGCCGCCGTTATTCGGAACTGGTGCGCCGCTATCATCCCGACCGCAATGGCGGTGATCGCAGTCACGAAATGCGGCTCGGCCGGGTTGTCGAAGCCTATCAAATGCTTCGCAAGAGCCGGGCTCTGTCCTGATCTAGGCTTCGGCGGCAGCTTCCTCGCAAAGCGTCTGCAACTGCTCGGCCACCTTGCTCCAGCCGTCGTGAAATCCCATTTCGAGATGCTGCTGCATCGCCTCCTCGGTCCAGTGGCGGGCGACGGCGGTGTAGCGGGTCTGTTGCCCTTCGGCCTCGATGGCCCAGATGCCGATCATGAAGGGCTCCGCCGGGATCAGGCCGGGCGCAATCGCATCGGTAAAGGCAAAATGGTGCCCTTCCGACCATGCGAGGATCAGGCCCGGGGTCTGGTGTTCTTCACCGTCGGGACCATGCATCACGATGTTGGAGACACCGCCCGCCCGCCGGTCGAGCCGCACGATCTCCGTTGTCCACGGCTTCGGGCACCACCATTCCGCCAGCCGCTCCGTCATGATGTGCCAGACCTGCGCGGGCGCGGCGTTGATCAGGCGGGTGACTGCGAGTTCATGCATTGTGGGGTCTCCTAGGGCGCCGGCTCAGCCCGCCATCTTGGCCTGTTCGATCAGGCCCAGGTCGATGGATTTGGCCGCGTTGTAGGCATCGCGGCTGCGCAGACGCTCCGCGTAAGATTTGAAGGCGCCGCGTTCGGGTAGGCTCTTGAACTGCAGCCCCCAGTCAACCTGACTGCCGAGATAGACGTCCGCCATCGTGAACCGTGCGCCGCACACATAGTCGCGGCCGGTGAGCAGTTTTTCCAGTGTGTCGACAGTCCGGTCATACGTGCCGAAACCGGCCATTCCTTCCTTCCCTTCGGGTACTTGCCAGCCCATCGCGTGCGCGACAATCGCCTGTTCCAACGGACCCGCCCCGAAGAACAGCCCGCGGTAGTAATCGGCGCGTTCTTCCTGCGTCGGAGCGAGATTGGGCGCCGCGATATCGGCCAGATAGGCACAGATGGCCGCGCATTCGGTAATCACGTGATCATGCCCGCCGTGATGGTGGATCAGCGTAGGGACCTTGCCCAGCGGATTGGCATCCAGCAGCGCTTGCGGCTTGTCAGCCCAGTCGACCAGCACCGTGTCATAATCCGCACCCGCTTCGTGCAGCGCCCAGCGGGCGATTTGCCCGCGGCTCATGGGATTGGTGAAGAAAGTGTAATCAGTCATGCGGGGCCTCCCGGTTACGATTCCTAGTCCGTCAGGGTCCGCTCAGCCCATGCGGGCGGATTCGATAGCGGCAATGTCGATCTTGTGCATCGTCATCATCGCATCGAAGGCGCGCTTGGCCGCAGCTGGGTCCGGATCGGCGATCGCCTCGGTCAGAACGCGCGGCGTGATCTGCCAATTGAGGCCCCATTTGTCCTTGCACCAGCCGCATGCCGATGGCTGCCCGCCATTGTCCACGATGGCATTCCATAACCGGTCGGTTTCTTCCTGATCGTCCGTCGCGATCTGAAACGAAAAGGCTTCGGTTTGCGGAAATTCGGGGCCGCCGTTGAGGCCGAGACAGGGGATGCCGCATACGCTGAATTCCACAGTCAGCACGTCGCCCTGCTTGCCGCCTGGGAAATCACCCGGAGCGCGGTAGACGGAACCGACGCTACTGTCGGGGAAAGTCCGCGCATAGAAATGCGCCGCCTCTTCCGCATCCTTGTCATACCACAGGCAGATGGTGTTCTTGTTCATGGCGATGGCTCCGCATTTTCGCGACCAGGCTTCAGGCGGGCTGATCGGCGCTGTCGAATTCCCTGGTGAAGCCGGAAAACACCATGCGCTTCCCGTCGAACGGCATTTCGCCCAGTTCTTTGAAGCGCTCGTCCTCCATCATGCGCTTGTTGGCATCGTCGCGAGTCGCCTTGTCGGGATATTCCATCCACGAGAACACCACATTCTCGTTCTCCTTCGCGTCGACGGCGCGATAGAAATCGGTCTGCTTGCCCTTCATCAGATCATCGCCCCAGCATTCCACCTGCCGGGTGACACCCAGATCGCGGAATATCGGCCAGCATTCGCGGGCCATCTTGAAATAGGCGTCCTTCTTTTCAGACGGGACCGGGACGAGGAAACCTTCCACATAGGCCATATCAACTCTCCAGATTGCGGCGACTCGGTTCGCCTTGCTTGCCAAGACATGACGCAATCGGTTACTAAAGGCAACTATGCAGTTACAAAAAGAAACCAAAGCTGCCGATCAACGCTCGCATGGCCGCTGGTATGACGACGCCTGTGGCACCGCATTCGCCCTCGAGGTGATCGGGGAGCGATGGGCCCTGCTGATCGTGCGCGAGCTCATGTTCGGCGGTCGGCGCTTTTCCGATCTGCGGCGCTGCCTGCCCGGGATCAGTGCCAAGATCCTGACCGAGCGGCTGGAATCGCTCGAAACTTCGGGCGTGGTGCGCAAGGTGCTCAGCCCGCCGCCGCTCGCCGCCAGACTTTATGAGCTGACCGAATGGGGCGCGCTGGCGGAACCGATGCTGCAGGAACTGGGCCGGTGGGCGGCAAGGTCCACCCTGCATGACCCGACCATGCCCTTGTCGCCTGTGTCCTTGATGCTGTCGATGCGGACGATGATCGACCGGGACCGCGCGCGGCTGCGGGACGCGGATTATGGATTTGCTGTCGGCGGGGAGGAATTCGTCGCCAGGCTCGAAGACGGAATACTCGCGATCCGGAGGAGCGGTGACTTCACCAGTATGGACTGCGTGTTCCGCGCCGGCACCGCGCCGCCGCTGGCCGCGGCATTTTACGGCGATGTGCCATTCGAACATCTGGAGGATGCGGGATTGCTGGAGATCACCGGTAGCCGGGACGCCGCCCGGCATCTGGCGGGGGCTCTGGAACTGCCGCCAAAGGCCGTCTGACTTCGCTGGCTACTGCCGGAAAGCCCAGCGCAGGGCAGTCCCCATCGTCTGCGCGGCGGCGCGAGCGGGCAGGGCGCCCAGACCGGGGCTTTGCAGGCCGAGCATGGACCGCGCATAAGGCGGAAGAAGATCGACCGCTGCGGTACCGAGCAGCTGCTGGACCGCCGGCGGAGTCCCCTGTGGGCGCTGGCTGAGGACCAAGCGGGCGATATCCTTCGCCTCGGGCGAGGAGCGCAATTGCGGGCGCATGTCCCGCAGCATGTGTTCGGCCTCGGCACGGGACTCCGGCACCGGATCGGCACCCAGCTTGCGGGCAATCACCGCGAATTGGCGAAAATATTCGTCCTGCTGGGCATAAGGCATCGAAGAGCGCGCGTAGCGCAGATAGCCCTCCAGAAAACTGGTCGCCTCCGCCAGATGCACCCAGGCAAGCGTTTGCGGATTTGTGGCGGAATAGGCGGTTCCATCCGGCAGGGTGCCGGCCACCTGCTGGTGGATCCGGTTGACGCGCGCAATGGTCTTTTCCGCCTCCCCCGCCTCGCCGAAGGTCGTCACCGCGATGAACCGCGCGGTCCGCCGCAGTCGCCCGTGCATGTCGCTGCGAAAGTCCGAATGGTCGAGCACGCCCTGCAGCGCATGGGGATGGAGCATCTGGAGCAACAGTCCGCGCACCCCGCCGACCATCATGGAAACAATATCGGCATGAACCAGCCGGATCGGCGAATCGCGTTCGAACAGGGCGTTGTCCGACGGGGGTACCGGCTGCTGTCCGCCTTCGACATCGTTGAACAGCGCACGGATGCGGCCAACCAGCCGTTCACGGATTTTCTCGGAAGGGCGGGCCAGCACCATCGGGCCAATATAGGGTATCGCTCCGCGATTGAAATGTTTGTGATTGGGGCCGCTGTGACCGCTTGCAGGGCGTCACGCTGGCGTCTAGGCGTAGCCGCGCAATGACCGACACGACAAAAAGCTTCGACCCTTCCAGCAAGACTGCCTTGTCCGCACCTGACACGCAGGTCAGCGTTCGCGAGCTCTTCGGGGTGGATGTCGACATGATGGTTCCCGCCTTTTCCCGCGCTGACGAACGCGTGCCCGATCTGGATGCAAGTTACGTCTTCGATCCGGACACGACACTGGCGATCCTGGCAGGATTTGCGCACAACCGACGGGTCATGGTGCAGGGCTATCACGGCACCGGCAAATCGACGCATATCGAACAGGTTGCGGCGCGCCTCAACTGGCCCTGTATCCGGATCAATCTGGACGCGCATATCAGCCGGATCGATCTGGTCGGCCGCGACGCAATCGTGCTGCGCGACGGGCTGCAGGTGACCGAATTCCGCGAAGGCTTGCTCCCCTGGGCGCTGCAGCATCCGGTGGCGCTGGTGTTCGACGAATACGACGCAGGCCGTCCGGACGTGATGTTCGTGATCCAGCGTGTACTGGAAGCGGAAGGCAAGCTGACCCTGCTCGATCAGAACCGCGTTATCCGCCCCGATCCGGGCTTCCGCCTGTTCGCCACCGCCAACACAGTCGGGCTGGGCGATACCAGCGGGCTTTATCACGGCACGCAGGCGATCAACCAGGGCCAGATGGACCGCTGGAATATCGTCGTCGGGCTGAATTACCTGGCCGCCGAAACCGAACAGAAGATCGTCGCGGCCAAGAACCCCGATACCGATCCCAAAGTGATCGCCGACATGGTCAAGGTCGCCGACCTGACCCGCCAGGGGTTCATGAACGGCGACATCTCCACCGTGATGAGCCCGCGCACGGTGATTACCTGGGCGCAGAATGCGGCGATTTTCAAGGACGTCGGCTTTGCTTTCCGCCTCAGCTTCCTCAATAAATGCGACGAAGCGGAACGGATGCTGGTGGCGGAATATTACCAACGGGTGTTCGGTACCGAATTGCCCGAAAGCGTCGTCGGTAAAGCCTGAGGCCGAGAGGCTTAGGCTTCCGCAGAGCCTTCTTCCGGCGCCATCAGGATATTCAGGATCGCGGTGGCTATCGGGCGACTGCGATCATCCTGCCACGCCTCCACCGAGATATTCGCATTGCGGCGCCCCAGCTTGGTAATGCGGGCAGCGGCGTAGCTGGGCTTCGGCTTACCTGGGGCAAGGAACTGCACCGTGATGTTTATCGGTTTCATCCGGTAGGTGCGGCCCAGCTTTGCCAATTCGCGGCGAAGCAGCGCGTAACCGGCGGTTTCCAGCAGACCGCTGATCGCGCCGCCGTGCAGGTGTCCCGGCCGTCCCTCCACATTGGCGCTGAAATTGCAGGTCAGGACGGGGCTGCCGCCTTCGTCACCGTGAACGACAATCCCCAACGAATCCGCATAAGGTGTCAAAGACGCTTCAGGCATTGCGGCTGTCCCCGGCGATAGACATAAACACGCCCGCGATATGGGCCACCGGGTCGGCCGGATCGCCGTCATGCGCGATACCGCGAACGAACGCGGCAGAGCGGGTGATCCTATAGCATTCCGCGCGGCCAATGACGGCCGCCCGGACTTTTGCCGGGCGCTGGTAATCCACTCGCAGATCCAGCGTGGCGATGGCTGCAAAGCGGCCCTGGGCGGTCCAGATCGCCAGGCCCGCAGCCATATCCATCATGCTGATGATCGGGCCGGATGCCAGCACCTGGCGCTCCGCCTCCCCCACCAAATCTTCGCGCCACGGCAATTCGAGTTCCGCCCAGTCATCACCATGACCGCGGTATTTCAGCCCCAGCCAGCCCACATGGCCATGCTGCAGCAGCATCGGCGCGGCGCGTGCCGGATCAAAGCTGTCGCTTTGCTCGGGTAAGCGGGTGTCGGGCGTGGGGATCGCGGGCATCGGGATGCTCTGCAGACTGCCCCCGGCCTTTTCAATGTTTTAATTTCACCTGCGTCCCCCCGACCGGCAGCAGAGACGCAGCGGAGCATTGATATCCGCAGAAACGGGACGCAAAAAATGAAACTACCTTCGATCGATCCATCGGTTCTGCCAGACCTGGGCCAGTTGACAGGCGTTTTCGGCAGCCTGTCGGACCTCGCGACCGTGTCCACCGACGACCGGATCATCGCGGTGATGGTTTTCCTTTTCGAAGCGGTTCCGCCGGAGAACTTGATCTAGGGTCCCAAACGAATGCGGATCGACCCCGCTTTGCGCGCGCTGCGGAGCAATCCTGATTCGCAGCGCATCGCGCAAACCGCGCTGGAGACGTGCAAATCCGGTTGGCGGAGCGCTGAGGGTAACGCTTCGATATTCGCCGAGCTGATCCGCTACGGACGCGGCGACGAGCTCGGGGAATGTCCGGCGCTGAGCAGCCTGTTTGCCGACTTGGACCGGGCCGCCGCACTGGTGGAAGATCTGGTTTCGCAAATTTTGCCGCAAATCGCAGCGCATCCGCTGGGCCAGGTTCCCTTCCGTCATCAATATTCCGGCGGAATGGCCGTCTTGCAGCTCGCGGCCGCGGGCGATGCGGCGCTGTCGCTGGTCATGTACGAACGGAGCGGAGATACGCCGCATTCGCCGACGATTTGCTTCACCGATACCGAGCGGCACGAAATTGCCCTGGCGGGATCAGGCACAATGCAGATCGTCCGCCGCAACCGGGGCAGGCGCGCACCGGCCGAACTGTCCGTTTCGTCGGTGGAGATGAAAAGCGGGCAGAACCTCTCGCTGTGCGGAATGTTCGAAACCAAGCGCATCGAAAGTGTCGAAGAACGACTTGTCATTCTGCGTCTCGGCAGGACGGGCGCAGCGCCTGAACCCAGTCTCGAATTTCGTGTGGCCGACGGAGAGCTGGTCCATCAGGCGTCGGGTGACAAGCGGGACAGCTGTCATGAATTGATGGTGTCGCTGCTCGGCCGAATGGGTCGCTGCGATGCTGCACCAGTGCTGGCGGAAATGACCCGCAGCGGCAGCGACCATTTGCGCTGGCAGGCCCTGCGCGAATGCCTGGCGTTGGATACGGCCACTGGCTTCACGGCACTCTGCGGGATTGCTCGCAACCCCGCGGATACGCTGTCGGCCAACGCGGGCAGTCTGCGCGCGCAATTGATCGAAGCTTATCCCGAGCTTGCAGCGTTTGAGAAAACCCTGTGCCTAGCGTGATCGATTGCGTCACGGACCAGACCTGCAGCCTTGCGGATATGGTCGCGGCTCTCGACGAAAGCGGCTTCGACGCCCGCGACGAGGAGAGCGTCCACCACGCGGCGCTGTGGCTGCGGCGGCTCGGCAACGATCCCGACTTTCTTGGCGATTTGATGCTTGAGCGCCTGCGCGATCGACACCGCGAGACGCCGCTGGACAGCGCATACAGCCCTCAGGCGATCATGCTGACACATGCCGCGGGCGGATATTTCCTGCGCGCGAACATCTGGCCGGGCGAACAGGACCATGCTTTTCGTGCCAGCGGCGGCGGCAGCTTCGTCTATGGCACACCGCACGACCATAATTTCGATTTTCTGACGCTAGGGTATTTCGGTCCGGGCTATGCCAGCGACTATTACGAATATGATTACGAGGCTGTGTCCGGCTGGCACGGGGAACCGGCGGGCCTGCGGTTTGTCGAACGGAGCACGCTGTCGCCAGGCAAGCTGATGCTCTACCGCGCGCATCTCGACGTACACAGCCAGCTGCCGCCGCCATCGATGTCGGTCTCGCTCAACGTGATGGGCATGGATGCGGCGCAGGGCTGGCACGATCAATACCGCTTCGATCCCGCCAGCGATACGATCACCGCTGTGCTCAATCCGACATCGACCGAGACATTCCTGCGGCTGGCGGTCGGTCTGGGCGGGGCGGAAGCACTGGATCTGGCGGAGCGGTTTGGCCGCACCCACCCGAGCGACCGAATGCGCTGGGCCAGTTTCGAAGCCCGCGCGCTGCTGCTGGACCGCGCCGGCCGCGACGCCTTATGGCGCACCGCGGAATTGTCCGGCAATCGGCTGGTGGCGGAGGAAGCGAAGCGCCGCCGCCGCGAGGATGCCTAGATCACGCTCCCGGTCATGGCATCGATCGCGCCCTGCAGGAATATCGCCGCGGCGTGGCTGTCGATCCGTTCGGCGCGTTTCCGGCGGCTGAAATCCTGCCCGATCATGGCGCTTTCGGCGCTGGCGGTGGACCACCGCTCGTCCCACAGCAGCACGGGCAGGGCGAAGGCTTCGGACAGATTGCGCGCATAGGCGCGGCTGGCCTGCGCGCGCGGACCTTCGCTGCCATCCATGTTGCGCGGCAGGCCGATCACCAGTCCCTTCACGCTGCGTTCGGCGAGCAGCGCCGCAAGCGCATCCCGGTCACGCCCGAATTTCCCGCGCGGCAGGGTCTTGCCTGCGGTGGCGAACTGCCAGCCCGCGTCGCACGTCGCCACTCCAAGCGTCTTGGTGCCGAGGTCGATCGCCAATAGCGCCCCGCCGCCGGGCAGCGCGTCGCTGAACTCGCGGGCGCTGTCGGTAATTACTGCGCTGGCTTCCACGCCGATACCCGTCGGGCAACATCCCGGTGGAGATTTTCCCAGAACAGGGGGATATCATAGACGTGGTAGTTGTTGCCGGGCAGCACCGCGCTGCCCATTTCCGGCGGATCGCCGATCAGCAGCAGCCCCTTACTCGAACACCGTGCAGGTACCGCTGCGGGAACCAGTTCGCCGCTCGACATGGTTTCATCCGGCACCAGCGTCCCCAAATTTTTCGCCGCCACTG
>NZ_JAXMJI010000098.1:0-9501 GCF_034376665.1 Allopontixanthobacter sp.
ATGCTGCGCAAGGCGAGCGAGCGGACCGTCAGCGGACTGTGGGACCTGATCGGCAGGCTCGTCGACATCTTCCAGCCAGACGAATGTGCCAACTACTTCAGCTCATGCGGCTATGAACCAGAATGGTAGGAAAACGCTCTAAGCCGAAGTTGGTTCAAGATAAAAGCTAAGGGCGGCCCGCTGGGTCGCCCTTTTCTTTTTGCGCGCCCGGTCTATGATGCGACAGAGAACAATTGGGGACGCAAAATGGTGATGAAACAGCCGGTAACGGCCCGTTTCCAGATACCCCCGGCAGATTTATCGGGATTCTTCACCAGTTTTTACGCTGCCGAGGTTTCACCGGACGGAGCGGCTCCCCTGACAGACTGGCTGCATCCGGAGTGGGGCGGACTGCGGATATTCTGCGGTGCTACACCGGAAAGCCGCATCGCCGACCAGCCGCCGCTGGCCAATGCCGATCTCGTGCTTACCGGGCCAAGCAGCGTTCCCCTGCATTTCTCCATCGGCGAGACCCGCATTTGGGGCGTGGGGTTCCTGCCGCTTGGCTGGGCGACGTTCGTTGGCCAATCGGCCGACCGCTACGCCAACACGGTAAACGACGGGCGTACCAACGGGGATTTCACCCATTTTGTGCCGCTGGCGGACAGGCTGACGCAGGAACTGAGGCGACAACCCGATACCGGCCCTGCTGATCTTTTCGCGATCATGGAGGAATTTTTCCGCCACGAGGCGCCGCGATTCGGCAATTGCGATCCACGAATTCAGGCGATCCATTCCGCCTTGATCGAGCCCGAATTGCCCGATGTGTGCGAGTTGGCGGAGCTGTGCGGCGTCCACCCGCGCACGTTGGAACGACTGTGCCGCCGCCACTTCGGCTTCTCACCGAAGCTGCTGCTCCGGCGCCAACGCTTCATGCGCAGCCTTACGCGCTACATGCTCGACCCGTCCCTGCGATGGATCGGAGCGATCGATCCGCATTATGTCGATCAATCCCATTTCGTGCGCGACTGTCACAACTTTCTGGGCATGGCACCCAGTGAATACGTCAACCTCGACCATCCGATCCTCGCCGCCTTCATGCTGGAGCGCAAGCGTGTGCTCGGTTCGCCCGTACAGACGCTGGATAGACCTCTGCCGCATTGACCTTGCCTGCCGCGATCCGGGCTTCCGGCAAACGCGCTTTGCGTTGCGCGGCAATTGGCGCTAGCGGGCCAGCCTATGACTGAATTGAAAGATCGCACCGCGGCCAGCCTTGCCGCAATCGCCGCTGCCAATACGCTGGACGCGCTCGAGGCGCTGCGGATCGATGCCCTGGGCAAGCAGGGCTGGATCAGCGAATTGCTCAAGACCCTGGGCAGGATGACGCCGGAAGAACGCCAGACCCAGGCTCCCGCCATTCAGGCCGCGCGTAGCGAAGTTGCGGACGCACTGGCAGACCGCAAGCAGGCGCTGGAAGCCGCCGATCTTGAAGCGCGGCTGGCAACCGAAACGCTCGACCTGACCTTGCCCGCTCCTGAAAGCCCACGCGGCAGCGTCCACCCGGTCAGCCAGGTGATGGACGAGCTGGCGGAGATCTTCGCGGATCTTGGGTTCGCCGTCAAAACCGGACCGGAAATCGAGGACGAGTGGCACAATTTCACCGCGCTCAACATGCCCGAAAGCCACCCGGCGCGGGCGATGCACGACACGTTCTATTTCCCCGACCACGATGATCAGGGCCGCCGGATGCTGCTGCGCACGCACACCTCGCCGGTGCAGATCCGCACCATGGTCGCGGAAGGCGCGCCGGTACGGATCATCGCGCCGGGACGGGTGTACCGGTCGGACAGCGACGCCACCCATACGCCGATGTTCCACCAGATCGAAGGGCTGGTGATCGACCGCGGCATCCATCTCGGCCATCTCAAATGGACGCTGGAAACCTTCCTCAAGGCGTTTTTCGAGCGCGACGATATCGTACTGCGGCTCCGCCCGTCCTATTTCCCCTTCACCGAGCCATCGGTGGAGGTCGATGTCGGTTTTGCACTGGAAAATGGGCGGCGCGTGCTCGGCGGCAGCGGCGATGCGCCGGGCCATGCATGGATGGAACTGCTCGGGTCGGGCATGGTCAACGCCCGGGTGTTGGAAATGTCCGGACTCGATCCCGCTGAATGGCAGGGTTTCGCCTTCGGTCTCGGGGTCGACCGGCTGGCGATGCTGAAATACGGGATGGACGATTTGCGCGCTTTCTTCGACGGCGATATCCGCTGGCTGCGGCATTACGGGTTCAGCGCGTTCGATCAGCCGACCCTGTCCGGCGGCGTGGGAGTGCGGGCATGAAGTTTTCCCTCGCATGGCTCAAGGATCATCTGGAAACCGATGCGGACGCGGCCGAACTGGCGGCGGCGATGAACCGTATCGGGCTGGAAGTGGAAGGATTGGAAGACCCGGCGGAGCGGCTGGCAGGTTTTACCGTGGCCGAAGTGCTGACCGCCGCGCCCCATCCCGATGCGGACAAATTGCAGGTGCTGACGGTCAGCACCGGGACAGGCGATCCGCTGCAGATCGTGTGCGGAGCGCCGAACGCGCGTGCCGGGATGAAGGGCGTGCTCGGCCAGCCTGGTGCCGTGGTTCCGGCGAACGGCATGGTGCTGCGCAAAAGCGCGATCCGCGGGGTGGAATCCTCCGGCATGATGTGCAGCGTGCGCGAGCTGGAATTGGGCGACGAGCATGACGGGATCATCGAATTGCCCGCCGATGCACCGGTCGGATCGAGCTTTGCCGAGTATCACGGCACCAGCCCGGTGTTCGACGTGGCAATCACGCCCAACCGGCCCGATTGCATGGGCGTTTACGGCATCGCCCGCGATCTTGCGGCGGCAGGCATGGGAACGCTCAAGCCGGTCGCCATCCCGGCCTTCACGGCTGAGGGGCCATGCCCGGTCGAAATAAGAACCGACGATCCGGAAGGCTGCCCGGCATTCTATGGCCGCGTCATCAAGGGCGTCCGCAACGGCACTTCGCCCGACTGGTTGCAGCAGCGGCTTGCCAGCGCCGGACAGCGCCCGATCTCGCTGTTGGTGGATCTGACCAATTATCTGATGATTGGCTATGGCCGTCCCGCCCATGTGTACGACTTGGCCACGCTTCGCGGCGCAGTGATTGCCCGCCGCGCGGGCGGAGGCGAGCAGGTGGTGGCGCTCAACGAAAAGACCTACACGCTGGACAGCAGCATGACGGTGATCGCCGACGATAACGGGGTGCATGACATCGCCGGGATCATGGGGGGTGAGGATTCGGGCTGCTCCGACGCGACGACCGATGTTCTGCTGGAGATCGCCTATTTCGATCCTGACCGCATCGGCGCGACCGGGCGCAAGCTGGGGCTGACTTCCGATGCCCGGACCCGGTTCGAACGCGGGGTGGACCCGGCTTTTCTCGAAGACGGCCTCGATCTGCTGACCGGTTTGATGGTGGAGCTGGCAGGGGGGACACCGTCCGAAATCCTCCGCGCCGGATCACCGCCCACAGCAGCCGGGGCCGTCACTTTCGATCCGGCTTTGACGCAGCGGTTGGGGGGCGTTTCGGTTGAGCTTGCCGAGCAGCGGCGAATCCTCGAATCGCTCGATTTCGCGGTTGAAGACACGGCCGTACCGTGGTCCGTCACACCGCCCCTCCGGCGCCGCGACATCGAAGGACCCGCCGATCTGATCGAGGAAATCGTACGGATTTACGGTATCGACAAAGTCGCCAGCACCGCCTTGCCGCGCGCCGAAGGGGTCGCGGCGCCGACCGCTTCACCGGCGCAGGCCCTCGAACGCCGCCTGCGCCGCAGTGCGGCTGCACGCGGTCTGCACGAGGCGGTGACATGGTCCTTCCTGCCAAGGCCGCAGGCGGAACATTTTGCGGTTGATGGTCAGCCCCTGTGGGTGCTCGACAATCCGATCAGCGAAGACATGAAGGCCATGCGGCCATCGCTTCTGCCGGGGCTTCTGTCTGCCGTAAAACGCAACCAGGATCGCGGCGCATCCAGCCTGCGCCTGTTCGAAATCGGGCGGCGCTATTTCCGCAATGCCGATGGGTCGAGCGACGAACGGCTGACGCTGGGCGCGGTGCTGGCGGGCGAGAAGTTTTCCCGGGCGTGGGCCCCAACCATCAATGGCGGCAAAGCGGTGCATTTCGATGCCTTCGATGCCAAGGCGGAAGCGCTGGCGCTGCTCACGGAAGCGGGCGCGCCGGTGGGCAATCTGCAGATCATGCAGGAAGCCGGCGACCAGTTCCACCCGGGCCAGTCCGGGACCTTGCGGCTCGGTCCGAAAAACGTGCTCGCCCGCTTTGGTGCGCTGCATCCCACGACGCTTGCCGCGTTCGACGTATCGGGCCCGGTGGTTGCGGTGGAGATTTTCCTCGACGCGATTCCCGCTCGCAAGGGCGCAGGCGGCTTTGCACGCCCCGCGTATGCCCCTCCCGCGCTTCAGCCGGTCAGCCGCGATTTCGCCTTCCTGGTGCCTGCCGCGCTGCCCGCGGCCGATCTGGTCCGGGCAATCGCCGGAGCGGACAAGGCCAGCATCACCGGAGTTCGGGTGTTCGATGACTTCCGCGGCCAAGGCGTCCCCGAAGGCAAAAAGTCGCTGGCGCTGGAGTTGACACTGCAACCCGGCGAGAAAAGCTTCCGGGACGAGGAACTGAAAGCGATTTCGGACCGCATCGTGGCGGCCGCGGCCAAGCTCGGCGCGGAGCTGCGGGGCTGATCATGGCATCAAGCTCTCAGAACCCGCGCCGCACCTTCGCGATCATCTCGCATCCCGATGCCGGCAAGACCACGCTCACCGAAAAGCTGCTGCTGCAAGGCGGCGCAATCCATCTCGCGGGCGAGGTCAAGGCGCGGGGGCAGGCGCGGCGCGCGCGGTCGGACTGGATGAAGATCGAACAGCAGCGCGGCATTTCGGTGACCTCCAGCGTGATGACCTTCGAGCGCGAAGGGATCACCTTCAATTTGCTCGACACGCCGGGCCATGAGGATTTTTCCGAGGATACCTACCGTACGCTAACTGCGGTCGATTCCGCGATCATGGTGATCGATGCCGCCAAGGGGATCGAGCCGCAAACGCGCAAATTGTTTGAGGTCTGCCGGCTGCGCTCCGTCCCGATCATCACCTTCGTCAACAAGGTCGACCGCGAAGGGCGCGACACCTTTGAATTGCTCGATGAAGTGGCCGATATGCTGGCGCTGGACGTCAGCCCGCAAGCCTGGCCGATCGGCATGGGCGGGCAATTCGAAGGCGTGCTCGATTTTGCCACGGGCATGGTCGCGCGGCCGGAAGGTCCGAGCAAGGAATTCAAGGGACGGCGCGACAAGGACCCGGTGCTGCCGGAAAAATTCGCCGACGAAGCCGAACTGGCGCAGGCGGGCTATCCCGAATTCGATCTCGAAGCCTACCGCAATGGCGATCTGACGCCGGTTTATTTCGGATCGGCGCTCAAGAATTTCGGCGTGACCGAACTGATCGAGGCGATCGCCGATTTCGCGCCGCCGCCGCGCCCGCAGCCCGCCGGGGACGAGCAGATTTCGCCTGACCGCGATGAAGTGACCGGCTTCATCTTCAAGGTCCAGGCCAATATGGACCCCAACCACCGTGACCGGATTGCCTTCATGCGGCAGGTTTCCGGCACTTTCAAACGCGGGATGAAGCTCACCCCCAGCGGGCTGGGAAAACCGATCGCGATCCATTCGCCGATCCTGTTCTTCGCGCAGGACCGGGAGCTCGCGGACACCGCGGAAGCGGGCGACATCATCGGCATCCCCAACCACGGCACGCTGCGGGTGGGGGATAGCCTGTCGGAAAAGAACATCGTTCGCTTCACCGGCCTGCCCAATTTCGCGCCGGAAATCCTGCGCCGGGTAGTGCTGAAAGACCCGACCAAGACCAAGCAGCTGCGCAAGGCGCTGGATGATCTGTCCGAAGAAGGCGTTATCCAGGTGTTCTACCCGGAATTCGGCGCGAACTGGATCGTCGGTGTCGTCGGCCAGCTGCAGCTGGAAGTGCTGATCTCGCGCCTGTCCGCCGAATACAAGGTCGAGGCCGCGCTGGAACCGGCCCCCTTTGACACGGCGCGCTGGATCCGCGGGAGCGACGAGGCAGTAGCAACCTTCGAGGGGTTCAACCGCGCCAATCTCGCCCGCGACCGCGACAACGATCTGGTGTTCCTCGCCCGGTCGGCATGGGACGTGAATTATCAGCAGGAAAAACATCCCGAGCTGGTTTTTTCCGCCACCAAGGAACGGTGACAAGAATCCTTTCGCAGCCTAACAGGTCTAGATGGCCGACTTTACCGACACGCTAACCCCCGATCACATCGCGATGATCGAACGCCAGCCGATCTTCTTCGTCGCCACCGCGGCGGAAGGGGCGCGGATCAATCTCAGCCCCAAGGGGTATGATGCGTTTCGGGCGCTGGCGCCGGACCGAGTCGCCTATCTCGATCTCGGCGGTTCGGGCAACGAGACAAACGCACATCTGCTGGCCGACGGGCGGATCACGATCATGTTCTGCAATTTCCAGCAGCCGGCGCTGATCCTGCGGATCTATGGTCGGGGCGTACCGGTGCTGCCGCAGGACGAAGGCTGGGACGCCCTCGCGGCGAATTTCGTGCTCCTTCCGGGAACGCGGCAGATTTTCGACATTGCCGTTGACTCCGTTCAGACCAGCTGTGGCTACGGCGTGCCGGTGATGGCGCTGGAACAAGAGCGCGCGACGCTGATTAAATATCACGCGCAATACGATCCGGTCAAATGGATGGCCAAGACCGCCGCGCGCGTCGCCAGCATCGATGGGCTGCCCGCGCGCCCGACGGACCGCTACATCGCCGGTGACACCTGACCGCCTGATGCAACTGACTTTCGCCAGTTACAATATCCACAAGGCGGTGGGCACCGACGGCCGGCGCGATCCGGACCGGATCATCACGGTCCTGCGCGAGGTGAATGCGGACATCATCGCCTTGCAGGAAGCCGACTTGCGGTTTGGCGACCGCGCGACCGTGTTGTCCCGTGCTGCGCTCGACGACACCAAGTGGCGCGCCGTGGAAGTGGCCAAGCGTCCGCGCAGCCTCGGCTGGCACGGCAACGCGCTGCTGGTGCGCCGGGATTTCGAAATCCTTGACGCCGCGCCGGTCGATCTGCCGACGCTGGAGCCCCGCGGAGCCGTCAGCGCCGATATCATCGCAGGCGGGCAGCGATTCCGGGTCGTGGGCACCCATCTCGACCTGTCGGGCCTGCGCCGACATGACCAGGTGCGTGCGATCCTGAAGCATTGCGGAAACTGCGATGTCGAATGCCCGACCGTGGTCATGGGTGATTTCAACCAATGGGGCCACCGCGGCGGCATCATGCGGGCCTTTCTGCCGCCGTGGCAAGTGCTGTCACCCGGCCGTAGCTTCCCCAGCCGCCGCCCGCTAGCCCCGCTCGACCGGATCATTCTGTCACACGAATGGACCGGCACCACAATGGGTGTGCACCACAGCCGCTCTTCCGCCGAAGCCTCCGACCATTTGCCGGTGTGGACTTCAGCCAGCCTGCCTTGAAAAGAGGCACTGCTTAATTATTCGGCAATAGCTCATCGGCATGAGCCTTGGCTTCCTGGCGAAACTTCAGGTTTCCCCGCTCCTTAGGATTCTGGCACGAAGATTGCTCCAGCGTCCCTGCCGGTGATCGTCCGGTTAGTAGCAGGGGGGCTCGATGAAATTCATCATTGCCATCATCAAACCATTCAAACTTGACGAAGTTCGCGAAGCGCTGACGGCGATCGGCGTTGCGGGCATGACCGTATCGGAGGTCAAGGGATTTGGCCGCCAGAAGGGCCAGACCGAAATTTATCGCGGCGCCGAATATTCGACCAATATGCTGCCCAAGGTGAAGATCGAAATCGCGGTGAGCGATGAAATCGCTGCGCAGGTGGTGGAAACCATCAAGGAAACCGGCAGCACCGACAGCATCGGCGACGGGAAGATCTTTGTCTTCGACCTCGCTTCGGCAACCCGCATTCGAACCGGTGAAACCGGCGATACGGCGCTATGACTGACATGAGGAATATGACGATGATCCGTAAAATGATTTGCGGCGCAGGCGTGCTTGGCACGTCGATGTTCGCCGCCACTGCCGCGTTTGCGCAGGAAGCCGCCGAGGCGGTTGCCGAAACCGTGGCCGAAGTCGCTCCTGCCGTGGCAGAGGCTACCCCTGCTGTTGCCAATCCGGGCAATAACGCCTGGATGATGACCTCTACCATCCTCGTTCTGCTGATGATCCTGCCGGGTCTTGCGCTGTTCTATGGCGGTTTGACGCGTTCCAAGAACATGCTCAGCACCATGACGCAGGTTGGCGGCGCTGCGGCGCTGGCGATGCTGATCTGGGTGATGTGGGGCTATTCGATGGCTTTCGGCCCGATCACTTCCGAAGGGTTCATCGGTAATTTCGTCAGCAGTGGCAGCCTGTTTTTGTCTTCGGTCACACCGGACACGACGGCCGCAACGTTCTCGGACGAAGTCATTTCGGAATATGTCTTCGTCAGCTTCCAGATGACCTTTGCGGCCATCACGGCGGCACTGGTTCTGGGCGCAACCGTGGAACGGATGAAATTTTCCGCCGCGATGCTGTTCACGGCAATCTGGCTGACAATTGTCTACTTCCCGATTGCCCACATGGTGTGGGCTGGCGGCGGACTGCTGTTCAAGATGGGCGCGCTCGACTTTGCCGGGGGCACTGTGGTGCACATCAACGCCGGTGTCTCCGCATTGGTGCTGGCCATGATCCTCGGCAAGCGCAAGGGCTACCCCACTGAACCGATGCCGCCGCATTCCATGGTCATGACCATGATCGGCACCGGAATGCTGTGGGTCGGCTGGTTCGGCTTCAACGCCGGTTCGGAACTCGAAGCCGACGGGATTGCCGGTCTCGCCATGATCAACACTTTCGTTGCGACGGCGGCGGGCGCGTTTTCCTGGATGCTGATGGAACGGCTCGCCGGACACAAGGCGTCGGCACTGGGCTTCTGCTCGGGCGTCATCGCCGGACTGGTGGCGGTAACCCCGGCCGCAGGCAACAGCGGGCCCTTCGGCGCGATCGTTCTCGGCGTCCTTGCTTCGATCGTCGCCTATTTCGCGGTTTCCAAGCTCAAGAACAAGCTCGGCTATGACGACGCGCTCGACGTGTTCGGCATCCACGGCATTGCCGGGATCGTCGGCGCTCTCGGCACCGCCATCGTCTACCAGCCGCAGTTCGGCGGACCGGGTGACGGCTCCACTGCCATGGGCGCGCAGCTGACGACCCAGATCGTCGCCGTTGCGGTTGCGGTGGCCTGGGCCGGAGTCGGCACCGCAGTGATCGCCTATATCGTCAAGGCTGTTACCGGCCTGCGGGTTACTCCGGAAGTCGAGCTGGAAGGCCTCGATATCGGCGAACACGGCGAACGCGCCTACAACTGACACCCGAATTGGCGGGCCGGGCATCCTCTCCCGCCCGGCTCG
>NZ_JAXMJI010000099.1:0-18017 GCF_034376665.1 Allopontixanthobacter sp.
GCGCGCCTTTGATGGCCAAGCCGCCCGCACAGGTTGGGTGCCGCCATCGGCGCAGCTGTCGCCTGCCAATATCGCGGCGATGGACTGGCTGAAAGCGGTCGCGGGCAAATTCACCGGACTTCTGCAGGAGGCCCAATTGCCGGTGCGGTTCCAGATCGGGGAGCCGTGGTGGTGGGTCATGAGCGACGGCCGGCCTTGCCTCTACGACGCCTCGGCGAAGGCGGCTTTTGGCGGGAGCCCGGTCGAAATTCCGACCATGCGCGCGCCGCTGGACAGCGCGCAGACGCAGCTGCTGGATCAAGCGGGCGCGGCCCTCGCCGGGTCGACAGCGGGGCTGACGCAGGCGGTACGCGATGCATCAGCCGGCCCGGCCGAAGTGCTCCTGCTGGCGTTTACACCGACCATCCTCGCCGCCGACATGCCCGAACTGAAACGGGCGAACATGCCGCTGGGCTGGGCCGCGCCCGCATTCGACCGGCTGCAGCTGGAGGATTACGACTGGCTGACGGCCGGAGCCGACGCCTTGCGCCGGGCCGCCTATGCGCTCGTCGATCAGCGCCTCGGCTATGCGCTGGAGCAACAGGATTACCTGTCCGGTTTCGTCCTGAATGCCGAGGACGCAGAGCTGCATTGGCCCCGTATCGACGCAGGGCTCGACGAGGCCGCCCGCCGCGGCATTGCCCGGCGATTTGTCTGGGCGCTGCCGCAGATTTCCCGCGATGGCTACACCCGCCTCGCTCCGTTCGAGGAAGAAGAGATGCAATCCTTCGATGACGTTCTGTACCCGCTGGCGCTGGGGCGCGATGCGGGGGTGAGCCCGGAATTTTCCACCACCGTTGCGATTACGGCATCAGGTCACGAACGGCGCAATTCCCTGTGGTCCGACGCCCGCCTGCGGTTCGATGTCGGCCCAGGGGTTCGCTCCGACGCTGAGCTGGGGACGCTGATCGCCTTCTTCCGCGCACGGCGCGGCGCAGCGCGCGGGTTCCGGCTGCCGGATCCGTTCGATTTCAGTTCCAACGCGATGACCGGAACGCCAACGATGCTCGACCAGAAAATCGGAGTGGGTGATGGGCTGACGGGCAGTTTCCAGCTGATCAAACATTACGGCGGCGGGGACGAACCGCAGATACGCCCGATCACCCGGCCCCGTGCGGAGACAATTACCGTCAGCATCGATGGCTTGCCTGCAACCAATTGGTCGCTTGATCCGGGCGGAGTGATAATCTTCG
Source organism: Allopontixanthobacter sp. (assembly GCF_034376665.1). Taxonomy (NCBI): domain Bacteria; kingdom Pseudomonadati; phylum Pseudomonadota; class Alphaproteobacteria; order Sphingomonadales; family Erythrobacteraceae; genus Allopontixanthobacter; species Allopontixanthobacter sp. The sequence goes on from NZ_JAXMJI010000099.1 coordinate 1,233, forward strand.
ACATCGCCCCGCCAGCCGAAGCGGTCATCCGGGCCGGGTTCCTGTTCGATGTGCCAGTTCGTTTCGCAGAGGACCGGCTGGATATCACCGGCGCCAATTTTGCCGCTGGCGAAGCGCCGTCCGTCCCGCTGATCGAAGTGCGGGAGGCTGTATGAGCCGCATTTTCTTCGCACAGGAACTGGAAGGGGTCGCGACTTTCTGGCGGATCCATCGCCGCGACGGGGTGACGCTGGGGTTTACCAGTCACAATCGCGATTTGTGGTTCGGCGGCATCTTGCACCGGGCCGCACCGGGTATGGTCCCCAGTGCCATCCGCCGCACCGCCGATCTTTCGCCGGACAGCACCGATGTCACAGGCGCTCTGGGGCATGACAGCATCAGCGCCGCCGATCTCGCTCTTGGCCGGTTCGACAACGCGCAGGTTCAGATCGGCGCGGTCGATTGGGAGACGCTGGAATTCGCCGCACTCTATAACGGCTCGATCAGGACCGTTTCGGCCGAAGGCGGCAGTTTCAGCGCTGAGCTGCGGTCCGCCAAATCCGAGCTGGAACTCGACTTCATTCCGCGCACCAGTCCGACCTGCCGGGCGCAGTTTTGCGGCAAAGGATGCACGCTCTCGCTGGCGCGCTTTGCCCATGAAGCGGCGCTTGGCGAACTTGATCTTGCCGCCAACACGGTGCGTTTCGAAGGCATCGACGCGCCCTTGTTTGCAGAAGGCGAGATACGCTGGGTCGATGGACCCCAGGCAGGGGTCCGAATGCTCGTAATCGAAGTCAAGTCGGGCGGACTGGCCCTAGATGTACCGCTCGACCCCGGGCTTGCTCCCGGCACTCGCGCGATCCTGACCGAAGGATGCGACCATACGCTCGCGGTCTGCTCAACCCGGTTCGGCAACGCCGTCAATTTTCAGGGAGAACCCTTCCTGCCGGGCAACGATCTGCTCGCCCGCTACCCCTCGCCCTCGTGAAAAAGGAGCCGGAAGGATGAAAGCGGCATCGCTTTCTGCAGCGGCCGCCCGCTTCATCGGAGCACCCTTCCGGCTGTACGGGCGAGATCCGGCTTCGGGGCTCGATTGCGTAGGGCTGGTTGCTGCCGCGCTGTCCGCCACGGGCCGGATGCCGCTGGTCCCCCATGCCTACGCCTTGCGCGTCAGCGACATCGGCAATTGCCTCGAATTCGCTTCAGCCAATGGATTCCGAGAAGCTTCGGGACCGGTTGCGCCCGACGACTTGATCCTGGTCCGCCCAGGTCCTGCGCAGTTTCACCTGCTGATTGCCGAGCACCGCCGCAGCTTTATCCACGCTCACGCGGGCTTGCGGCGCGTGGTGCGTATGCCGGGTCCGCTGGGCTGGCCGGTCGACCGTCACTGGTACCTTTCATCAAAGGATTGAGAATATGGCCACCCTGGTTCTCGGCACATTGGGCACATTGGCTGGCGGTCCGCTGGGCGGAGCGATCGGCGGCATCATCGGACGGCAAATCGACGGGAAGCTGATCGGCTCCGGTTCGAACGAAGGCCCCCGCCTCAAGGACCTCGCCGTCACCACATCCAGCTACGGCACCCCGATCCCCCGCCACTACGGCCGTATGCGAGCCGCCGGTACGATCATCTGGGCAACCGACCTGATTGAAAGCCGTGAAACCAGCGGCGGCGGGAAGAGCAGGCCTTCGACGACGACGTTCAGTTACCGCATGTCGTTTGCAGTCGCCCTGTCCAGCCGCCCGATCAACGGAGTGGGGCGAATCTGGGCGGATGGCAATCTGCTGCGCGGTGCCGCCGGTGACTTGAAGGCGGGCGGCGCGTTCCGGCTTTATACCGGCCGCGGCGACCAGCTACCGGATCCGGTGATTGCCGCCGCGGAGGGGGCGCGATGCCCTGCGTTTCGGAACTGCGCCTACTGCGTATTCGAAGATCTCGATCTGGCGGATTTCGGTAACCGGGTGCCCGCGCTAACCTTTGAAATTATCGCCGACAGCGGGGACGTTTCTCTCGCGCATCTGGTGGAGCAAATCGAAGCCCCACACAGCGCCGATGTCGCGCTGATCAACCTGGAAGGGTTCTCCTACGAAGGCGGTGCACTGGCTAGCACTCTTGCGGTGATCGATTCGCTGTACCCGTTCGTGACCAATTCAGGCGGCGAAGCGCTGAGCCTGCAATCTGCGGACTTCGTCGCGGGACAGCCGGCCATGCTGCCGCAAGCGACATCGGCTTGGGACGAGAACGACTTCGGCGGGCCGGGCGGTTGGAACCGCAGCCGGAGCGCCAGCAATCAGGAAATGCCCGAAGCGGTCCGGTATTATGACGTCGGGCGCGATTTCCAGCCTGGGATTCAGCGCGCCGACGGGCGGGCCCGTCCGGGGCGCACGCGGACTATCGAATTCCCCGGAGCAATGGCAGCGGACAATGCCCGTGCCCTGGCAAATTCCGCGTCGAGACGGGCCAATTCGCTCCGCGAAAAGATGGCCTGGCGGATTGCGGAGCTTGACCCGTCGCTTGCGCCGGGAACGTCTGTCCGCGCGCCAGGCATACCGGGCACTTGGCGGGTAGCCGGGTGGGAATGGCGCGAGAAAGGGGTCGAACTGGATCTTGTAAAGTTGCCGTCCCCTGCCGGGACAGCGCCGGTCGGCGACACCGGCAAACCGGCCGCACCGATTGATATCCTGGCCGGCCCCACGCTACTGCGCGCGTTCGAGCTGCCATGGGACGGAAGAGGATCGAGCGGGACTCCGGCAATGTTTGCCGCCGCGAGTTCGCCTGGCTCCAATTGGGCTGGCGCGGCGCTCTATCTCGAGGTGGGCGGTACGCTGCAACCCTTGCCGGGCACCGGGCGGAACCGCAGCGTCATGGGATATCTGGTGCTTCCCCTCGGGCCCTCCAAAGCTGTGCTGCTGGAAAAAAATTCCTTAATCGAGGTTGAGATCGCTGCGGGCGATCCGATTTTCGCACCTGCTACCGCCGCGGCTTTGGCGGATGGTGCCAACCGAATGCTGGTCGGGAACGAGGTGGTGCAGTTTGCCGCAGCCGAACAGGTTCAGGCCGATCGCTGGATGCTGCGCGGCCTGCTTCGCGGCCGCGGCGGAACAGAACTTGCCGCGCAGCTGGAGCATCCTGTCGGCACACCTATTACCCTGATTGACCAGAATCTGGTGCCCTTGGATGCGGCCCTTGTCCCCAACTCGGAGACCACTTCACTTGCGGCAATCGGGCGCGGCGATGATGCGCCGGTCTTTGCGCCGCTGGAAAACGCCGGTGCCACTCGGCGGCCGCTAGCGCCTGTCCACCCGAGAGCCGCCACGGCGCCGGATGGCAGCCTGCAACTGTTCTGGACCCGAAGGTCGCGAGGTGCCTGGGGATGGCCGGACGAAGTGGAGACGCCCTTGATCGAACAGGGCGAAGGATACCGGGTCGGCATCGGGCCCGTTCTCTCCCCCGGAGCTACCTGGACTGTGCAAACCCCCTCGCTGATCATTCCCCAAGCCCTGCTGGCCCAACTGACGACGGCGAATCCCGGAGCCGACATATGGGTCCGGCAGATCGGAAGCTATGCCCAATCCGACGCCTTGTTGATTGGGGTTCTCAGCTGAGATGCAGGCACGCGCCGACGGAATGGGCGTCTGAAGGCACCAAAAATTGACCCCTTATTAATCCGGAGACCAAAAAAAATGGCCGATCCCATATCCTTCACCTCTGCAACGCCGCGCTACGGCATCCCCTTCCTTTTCGCCGGTCAGGCACAGAAAGAATTCTTCGTGAACGAGGCGCACGCGCTGATCGACCTGTTACTGCATCCCGCAATCCAGAACGAATCCGACGCACCGCCAGAGAACCGGGAAGAAGGGCAATGCTGGCTGGTCGGTAGCAATCCGACGGGCGAATGGTCAGGTCATGAGGGGAAACTGGCGGGTTGGATCTCGGGATCCTGGATATTTGTGGCTCCGCAAGACGGCGTGCGGCTCGTGGACCTTTCCAGCAATCAGTTCATCTTTTTCTCGAATGGCTGGCAGAGGGCGGACACCCCGGCTATACCTTCCGGTGGTCAGATCGTCGATGCCGAAGCTCGCGAGGCAATCGGCCATTTGATCCAGTCGCTCAGGAGTGCTGGAATTTTGTCTGCATCCTGATGGGAACAAAGGTGGCACCGCTACGTTTCGGATGTCGATGGGAGTGATTTGAAGGCGAATTTAAGCAAAAACAAGGGCAAACGATGCTTTCTTGCAACAGTTTAAAACAATGTCTGCTTGCCACTTCCTGAGGGAAAAGTTAGAAAACCGCCACTCGGTGGTTTTATTCGATAATATAAGGGGAATCTCATAATGCGGAAACTCGTCATAGGAATGGCGTTGGCCTCCACGGCCCTTGCATCGCCTGCACTGGCCCGTGATGGCCAATGGTATGTGGAAGTCGGCGGCGGGCCAATGCTCGTCGAAGACATGGATTTTGACGTCGACGGCGATTCCGATCAGATTGGTGTCGATTTCGACACCGGCTACGACTTCGGCGGTCTTGTAGGCTACGACTTCGGAGCTTTCCGGCTTGAAGCAGAGGCAAGCTATCGCGAAGCCGATATTTCATCGCTTGATGTTGGTACTGCTGGCGTAGCCGATGGCCCGACTGGTAATTCAGGTTCTGGACTTTTCCCGGCAAATGGAGACATCAACGCTCTTAGCTTTATGCTGAACGGTTTGTTCGACTTCGGCGATGATGATGGCATCCAGGGATTTGTCGGCGGCGGTGTTGGTGTCGCACGCGTTGATGCGAATGCAACAATGTCTGCAAGCAGCCCGGGCGCATTCGACGATTCCGATAGCGGTTTTGCCTATCAGTTGCTTGCCGGGGTTCGCGCTCCGCTAACCGACAACTGGGACGTTGGCCTTCGTTACCGTTTCTTCACTGCACCGGATGTCGGCCTGGTGGACACGTTCGGTCGCGACCTCGATGGTCAGTACCGCTCGCACTCGATCCTGGGTACATTGACGTACAATTTCGGTGGCGAAGCGCCGCCGCCGCCGCCACCACCGGTTGCGGCACCGCCGCCACCACCTCCTCCGCCGCCGCCAGTTGTGGCAGCACCGCCGCCGCCTCCGCCGTGCAACAAGGGCCCGTACATCGTGTTCTTCGGCTGGGACAAGTCGGACATCACGCCTGAAGCGGCAACTATCCTCGACAACGCCGTTTCGGCCTACCGCAATTGCGGTACCGCTTCGGTCATGGTTGCGGGTTACACGGATACTTCCGGTCCGCCGACCTACAACGTGGGACTATCCAACCGCCGTGCTGCGGCTGTCGAATCCTACATGGTTGGTCGCGGCATCAGCGGCTCCAACATCTCGACGGAAGGCTTTGGTGAAACCAACCTGCGCGTTCCGACCGCAGACGGCGTCCGCGAATTGCAGAACCGCCGTGTTGAAGTCACTTACGGTCCCGGCTCGGGCATGTAAGCTTCGCGCAAGCGATAGAAATCGGAACAGGGGTCGGAGCAATCCGGCCCCTTTTTCGTTGTAAAATCAGAAAGCCGAAAACGTCATCAGGAGAGACTTCCATGAACCGCCCCTCCCTATTCGCGCTTGCCGCAGCCTTTCTGGCGTTACCCGCCTGTTCGACCCTAGATCAGCAGCCTGTTGAACAGCTGGCCGTTGCGAACTTGGCGCGCGCTAATGGCGCCCCGGCTGGAACGGTCGAACTGGTCGCCACCGGGAACCATCTGTCCTTGGTGGTTTCGGCCACCGGGCTTCCTCAGGGTATGCATGGGTTCCATTTGCACACCACCGGCGCCTGCACTGCTCCCGACTTCACCTCAGCCGGCGGCCATCTCAATCCGGCAAACAACAGCCACGGAACGATGAGCCCTGGCGGCAGTCACCTTGGCGATTTGCCCAACCTGGAGGTCGGCGGCAGCAATGTTACATCGACGACGATCGATTTGTCCGACACTGACCGAGCGCAAATTCTCGCCTGGCTGTTCGATGCCGACAGTACGGCGGTCGTAATCCACCGGGGCCCGGACGACTACCGGACTGACCCGGCGGGCAATGCAGGTCCGCGTATCGCCTGCGGCGTTCTCAACCGGACCTAGATACCCGGCTCACCCGCTGCCCGCGCACGCTCTATAAGGGTCCGTTCGGCGGTGGGAACCGTTCGGTAAGCCAGAATGAGGAGTGCTGTGCCAATCGGCGCAGCTACCAGCATCGAGAGCACCCCGATCGACAAGCTTCCAGTCATGGTGGAAACCTGCCCCGCCATATAGGGTCCCAAGGCCAGCCCTACCAGCGTGGTCGAGAGGAAGAAAGTTGCGGTCGCGGTACCCCGCATCCGCGGCAGAACAAGATCCTGGGTTGTTGCTGCAGCGGCCCCGAGCGCGGAGCTTCCGAACAGCGAGATGAGGAAATTCAGGAAGTAGAATAGCGCCACGTCCTGCGTCGTGAAGGCAAAGATCAGCGGCACAACCGGCGCAAGCACCCCGAACATGATCACCAGTATCCGTCCACCGGGATTGCGTTCACGCAGCCAGTCGGACACCCTCCCTCCGATGATGACGCCCAGAAAACCGCCCAAGGCACCGCCGCCTCCGATCCAGAAACCAAGGACGGACTTGGAAGCACCGAGCACGCGTTCCGCATAGGGTGCAGCCCAGAACGACACCGAATAGGATGCAAAAGCGACCATTCCGTACCCGAGAATCGTGTAGAGGAACGCGGGGCTGCCCCAGATCAGCCGGAATGCTGGATAGTCCCGCTGGCGAAGCGAATTGGCCCAGGAAAAGACGGCGTAATACCCGATGCCGATGGCACCCCATTGCTGGTAACTTCCGGTCGCAGTGCCAATCAGCCAGGCAAGCCCGGCAATCACCACCGCAGCAGCAAGATTTACCAGAAACGGCCCCTTTCCGCGCTGCAGGGCAGATATGAGCGTGAACGGAGGGACCACAGCAAACAGCTCGGTTGCAAAACCTCGGAAAGGTCGCTCGATTTTCGGTTCCGGCAGCCCCTCGATGGCCCCGCGGGCCGGCTCCCGCAAGGTGAACACCCATAGGGCGAGCAGCAGACCAGGAACACCGACCGCCATAAATGCCGCTTGCCACCCGACCAGTCCGAGCGGACCGCCGCCCGGATAGGCGTTGTTCCAGCCTTCGACAATCAGCCCCCCCAGCATCAGGGAAATGCCCGCGCCGAGATAAAGTCCGGCGGAATAGATCGCCAGCGCCGTGCCGCGCATCTTCTTGGGGAACCAGTCGGACAGCAGCGAATAGGCCGAGGGGCTGGCCGACGCTTCGCCGACCCCTACACCGATCCGCGCCGCCGCAAGTTCCAGTCCGTTACGCGCAAAGCCCGAAAAAGCGGTCATTGCGGACCACAGGGCCAGCCCGAGCGTCATCAATCGAACGCGGTGCCAGCTGTCTGCCAGACGCCCCAGCGGAATACCGAACAGCGCGTAGAAGACACCGAAGGCAGTGCCGTAAAGAAATCCGAGATCGGCATCCGTGAGGCCAAGGTCGGCCTTGATGTCGTTTGCCAGGATCGACAGGATATTACGGTCGATGAAATTGAGCATGTACACCAGCACCAGCACGCTCAGCGCATACCAGCTGTAGGCTGGTGCCTTCTCGGCGATTTTTCCGGTGGTGGCTGCGGCAGTCTCAGTGGGCTGTGTTGGCATATTCGATCCCGTCTTGGAGCGCCGCATCGGCGAAGCCTTTTTGGCGCAGGCGGCAGCTGTCACATAATCCGCATGCCTGGCCGTGTTCGGTTGGATTGTAGCAGGACCAGCTCATCCCGGGATCGAGCCCCAATCGGCTGGATTCGGCAGCTATGTCCGCTTTGCTCATATATTGCAGCGGGGCATGGATGGTCAGGACCTGCCCTTCTGCCCCGGCCTTCGTGCCAAGGCGCGCGGTCTCTGCGAAGCTGGCGATGAATTCGGGCCGGCAATCGGGATAGCCGGAATAATCCAGCGCATTGACCCCGATGAAAATATCGCTTGCTCCGAGTGTTTCCGCCCACGCAAGCGTGAGCGACAGGAACACCAGATTGCGCGCAGGCACATAGGTGACCGGAATATCCGCAACCACCCCGCCAATTGGTACGTCGATATCGTCGGTAAGCGCAGAGCCCCCGAAGACACTCAGATCCAGTGCCAATTCAACATGGCGGCTCACCCCCAGATGGGCCGCAATTCGGCGCGCCGCTTGCAGCTCGATCGAATGGCGTTGGCCGTAATTGATTGTCAGCGCGTTTATCTGGAAGCCGGCCCTCTGCGCCATAGCGGCTGTGACCATTGAATCGAGACCGCCCGAAAGCAACACTACCGCTGGCCTTGCCGGTGTTTCGTGATCCGTACCCATTGCCAGTGGGCTAGGCGGTATTGGCACCTTGGGCAATGGGCAGCAGGGCGGGTTCTACAACTTTACCGGCAATTGCCGACCCGGCGAGCCTCGGCCGCGAAATCGAACGCGCGCGAACCGGCTAGACCTGCGGACTTGATCTGCACCAGACTTGCTGTTTCCTTGCGAATGCTGGTCAGGCCGTAGCCCATCCCCGGGCAGGTATATTGCACGGTCGAGCGTGTGGCCGTGTCATCGACCACGTACTGGCCGCAGTCGCTGCCGGGATGACGCAGCTGAATCAACTCGCGCCCTGTTCGCAGGCAAATGGAGCGTGTGGGTGTACCGTCGCGGAACCGCAGTTCCCATTCGCCTGGCAGAAGTTCGCCCAGCATCGTAAGTGACGGCGCCTGCGCCGCAACCGGGGCGAGAAAAAACGCCGCCGGCAACAGAGCCAGAAAAGCCTTGGGCCAAAAGCGGTTCGGACCCTTCGCCTTCATCGAGGTAACTCCACCCTTCATCACGATCCACCTATATACCAAAACGTGAACATAGACAAAACGTTCTTCACGAACGATGAACCGTTAGGCAAGGATCGGGAATATTTTGGAACAGAAGGCGCAATCCACGCGGATCATGCCGTCACTGTCGCGCATATGGGCGCGCTCATCTTCGGGAAATCGCCCGATCACGTCCGTATAATGTTCGGCCGAACAGCGGCAACCGCGCACCAGATGCGCCCCGGGTTCAACGCGGACTTCATCCTCTTCATGGAACAGCCGCCAGACCAGCGCTTCCAGTGAAAGTTCCCGGTCGACCAATTCGTCATGGCGCGTGCTCCCGGCGAGGATCGCGACATGCTCCCACTCCGGATGATCGAGCCTGGCATGGAGGCGCTCGCGGCCTTCCTCGCCATCGGGCAGATGCTGGATCAGGAGACCCCCGGCAATGCACCCCTTTGCATCATGGCGCGCACCAACCCTGATCAGCGTCGGCAATTGTTCCGACTGCAGGAAATAGGCCTCGCAAGCCGCCGCCAAGGTCTCCCCCTCCAGCGGCACGATGCCTTGGTATCGGCCATTTTCGCCCGGCAGATCGAACGTGATCGCAAGGTATCCCTTGCCGAACAGCGCAGCGAGCGAGGGATTCGCTCCAAGTTCGCCGAACCGCTCGTGGTCGAAATCGACATAGCCGCGCAGTTCACCTGCCCGGTAATCGCACACCAGCAGCTTGACCACGCCCGCTTCGGTCTGCGCCTGCATCGTCAGCTGCCCCGCATCGTGTTTGAGCAAGCTGCCCAGCAAGGTCGCGAGCACCAGAGCTTCTGCCAGGAGATGGGTTATGGCCGGCGGATAATCATGTGCCGACAGGATTTCATCGACCACTCCGTCGATACGTACCGCCCGCCCCCGCGCGTCGCGGAACGGCAAGGTGAAATGGAGCAGGCGGTCAGAATAGGTCTCGGCAGGTTTGGTCATCGCCGGAATATGGTGGCGAGCGGCGCAAAATTAAGGGGGTAAGGCCCCGCCCATCGCTTCGTCACAATTTGCCCAGACTCCACAGCAGGATCGACTTCTGGGCATGAATCCGGTTTTCGGCCTCGTCGAACACTACCGATTGCGGGCTATCGAACACTGCCTGCGTCACTTCGTCGCCGATATGCGCGGGCAGGCAGTGGAGGAAGCGCGCAGAGGGCTTGGCACGGGCCATCAACGCCGCGTCGACCCGGTAAGGGGCCATTGCGCCGAGTTTGCTTTCGACATTTTCCTGGCCCATCGAAACCCAGGTATCGGTCATCACGATGTCCGCACCGCTGGCTGCCTCCGCCGAATCCTGCGTCAGGAGGACACGCGATCCGCCCGCCCTGGCCATGGCGACGAATTCGGGGTCCGGTTCGAAGCCCGAGGGCGTCGCCACCCGGACGTTGAATTTCATCAGTCCGGCCGCCTCGAGGACCGAGTGAAGGACATTGTTGCCGTCGCCAAACCAGGCCACCTCAAGCCCCGGTAGGGCCATGCCCTGTTCGATGATTGTCAGCAGGTCGGCCACGATCTGGCACGGGTGAGACCGGTCCGTGAGGCCGTTGATGACAGGAACCGAAGCGTAGTGGGCCATTTCCTCGATCTTGGCATGATCGTCCGTTCGCAGCATGATGACATCGGACATCCGGCTGAGGACGCGAGCCGTATCGGCGACGCTTTCGCCGCGGCCGAGCTGACTGGTGCCCGCATCCAGAGTCATCGCGCTCCCGCCCAATTGCCGCATCGCGATGTCGAAACTAGCCCTGGTACGGGTCGAGTTCTTCTCGAACACCATCGCGAGGACATGACCGGCGAGCGGTGCGTCCGGGTCCGCCTGGCCTTTGGGCCAGGCAGTGCGAGCCGCCTTGCGGTCCTGCGCGTCGTTAAGCATGGCCGCGATCACGTCGCCGCCGGCGTCACTCAGGTCGAGAAAATGGGGCACGGTTTCAGGCTGCCAACGTGACTTCATAGCTGGCCGCGCCGGCAGACAGTCTCTCGAAGAATTCGTCGATCTCCGCATCGCCGATAACCAGCGGCGGAAGCAGCCTGAGGGTGTTGTCGCCCGCCGCCACGGTCAGCAATTGGTGATTGTCCCGCAGATGGACGAAGAACGGGCGCGGCTCGACCTTCATTTTAAGGCCCAGCATCAGGCCCTTGCCCCGCACCAGTTCGAACAGATCAGGATAATTGCCGATGAACTGTTCCAGCCGCGTACGGATGCGCTCGCCCTTCTCGCGCACTTCAGCGAGGAATTCCTCGTTCGCGACCGCATCGAGGACGGCCATCCCGGCGGCCATCGCCAATGGGTTACCGCCGTAGGTCGAACCATGCGTTCCGAAGGTCATGCCGCGCGCGGCCTTCTCAGTGGCGAGGCAGGCACCCAGCGGGAATCCGCCGCCGATACCTTTGGCAGTGGCAAGAATGTCGGGGTCGATGCCGTATTGCTCATGCGCGTAGAAAGTGCCTGTCCGGGCGACCCCGCACTGCACCTCGTCCAGCACCAACATCAAATCATGCTCGTCGGCCAACGCCCGAAGGCCTTTGAGGAATTCGTCCGAAGCAGGCCGGATACCGCCCTCGCCCTGAATCGGCTCGACCAGAAAGCCGGCGGTGTTGGGGCCGATCAGCGCCTTGGCAGCCTCCAGATCGTCGAATTCGCAATATTTGAATCCGGCCAGCAGCGGCAGGAAGCCGTGGTGCATCTTTTCCTGGTTGGAGGCGCTGATGGTGGCCATTGTCCGGCCATGAAACGCATTCTTGAACGTGATCAGTTCATAGCGTTCCGGATTGCCGTTCGATTGATGATAGGCGCGCGCGGTCTTGATCGCGCATTCGACCGCTTCGGCACCCGAGTTGGTAAAGAATACCGTATCGGCAAAGGTCAGATCGACCAGGCGCTGTGCCAGTGCCTCGCCCTGCGGGCTGCCGTACATATTCGACACATGCATCAGCTTGGCTGCCTGGTTCTGGATCGCGCCGATCAGCCCTTCATGCGAGTGGCCGAGGAGATTGACCGCGATACCACTGGCGAAATCAAGATAGCGGGTCCCGTCTTCGTCGATCAGATGGCAGTGTTCGCCGCGGACCGGCCGCACACCGCAGCGGGGATAGACAGGCATGAGCGGAGCGATGGCCATGGAACGATTTCCTCGAGTTGAACTAACTGATGCTGGATTAGACGTCTGAACGACAAATGGCGACCCTTTGGGGGCCGCCATTTGCGTCGTTTATGAAGGAGCAATGATCCGGCACTGGCCGGACAGCTTGCGAAGGGGTTATTCCTGAACGGGCACAAGATTAACCGCCGAGTGCTTGCCTCGTCGGTCGACCTCGAGATCGAATTCGAACCGTTCGCCTTCGTTGATGTTCTGGAGACCCGACCGCTCGACTGCGCTGATGTGCACGAACGCATCAGGCTGTCCGTCGTCGCGAACCAGAAAGCCGAAGCCTTTCATCGCGTTGAAGAATTTGACCGTACCGGTGGCTTTTTCGCCGGTCAGTTCGCGCTGCGGAGCGCCGCCTGCCGGCCGTTCGCTGCGTTCGCTGCTGCTGCCGCCACCGCCGTCGGTAACCGGGATGATGTCGCCCACAATCTGGAGATCCTGCGCCGAAATCTTGCCGCCGCGGTCCACCAGGTTGAATTCGAGCGTCTGACCTTCTGCGAGACCGGCGAGACCGGCGCGCTCGACAGCACTGATGTGGACGAAGGCGTCTTCGCCGCCATCATCCTGCTGGATGAAGCCGAAGCCCTTTTGCGAGTTGAAAAACTTGACGGTTCCCTTGCCGGTACCGACTACCTGGGCAGGCATGCGACTGAAACCGCCGCCGCCAGCACCGGCACCTGCGCCGGCACCGCCACGTGGAGCACCGCCGCCGGGGCCGCGGCCACCGCCGCTGAACCGGTCGCCACCCCCGAAACGATCGCCGCCGCCGCCGCCGAAGCGATCACCGCCGCCATAGCTGTCGCCGCCGAAACCACCCTGAGATTCACCACCGAACGGCGAGAAGCTGTCTTCACCGAAACCATCGCGCTTATCGCGGCCCCGGCCCCGGCGCCCTTTGTCGTAACCCATAATTAAATTCGTACCTTCGTCACGCCGCCCGGTAATCACCATGCCGGAACGCGGACGGAAAGCGCACCAGGCATTTGCGGTAGAAGCAGAATCTTGTCTGAATTCCCACCAAACCGACTTCAATCATAGCGCAAATTCTATGCCTGCGCGAACATTTTAAGTAACGGCATCGGTCAGGGCCGAAAATGTGACATTTTCGCATGGTTTGACAGCCGGTGGGTTGCGCGTTTGCGCCGTCCGGCGCAGGAAAGGTTCCGTCATTGTACAGGATCCGAACCATGAGCCAGTTCCGCCGCCTTTCCGATTCGGTCATGGCCAGCCCGCAGATCACATTGGAAGATATCGAGGCCGCGCAACAACAGGGTGTGAGCCTCATCGTGTGCAATCGGCCCGACGAGGAAGACCCCGGCCAGCTATCCAGCAGCGAAATCCGGGAAGCTGCCGCTGAAAAGAATATCGAGTTTGTTCAGATACCGATTTCCGGCGGGAACTTTGGCGATGCCGAAATCGGCGAAATGGCCGATGCGCTGGAATCTGCCGAAGGTCAGGTGCTCGCCTATTGCCGCACCGGAACCCGGTCCACCCTGCTCTGGGCATTGGCCGAAGCGTCAAAGGGCACCGATCCCGATCTGCTTGCGCGTCAGGCAGCGCTGGCAGGCTATGATTTGTCGCCGGTTCGCCCGGCGATGGAACAACTGGCCGATCGGGGCGAATAGTGGGCTTTTTCGCGCAATTCCTGGCGTCGCTGGCGGCCATCCTGGTGCTGGCGTGGGTGTCCCACTGGATGGAGCTGGGCCGCGGCATCCGCATTCGGGATGCGGCGCACGCGCAAGCCCTGGCGGACGAAGTGGTCTGCGGTTTTGCGGCGGAGGAGACTGTTATCGATGAAACCGGCAAGGCCGCGCTGCTACGCGACCGGAATGGCCGGATCGTCCTGATCAAGCTTCACGGCGCGCAATTTTCCGGGCGGCTGCTCGGCCCCGGCTCGGGCGCGCTGCTCCGCAACGATGGCGGCAGACCAAAACTGGAAATAAACCCCGGCGAACGGCTTTTCGGGACCCAAATTATTGATATCGAACGGCCCGAAGATTGGGTACACTGGATCAACGCTGCCAAGGCTCCCCATCATTATGCCTGACTTCTCGCCGATTGATTTTGCCGTACCGTTTTTCGTGGCTCTGGTGCTGATCGAGATGATCTGGGCCCGCCGCCGCCGCCCCGAAAGCTACGAGCCGCGCGATACCCTGACCTCGCTCGCATTCGGCCTCGGCAGTTCGGTCGCCGGATTGCTTACCGGCGGCGCGGTACTGGCGATGTCCCTGTGGCTGTACCAGTTTCGCCTGTTCGACTTCGGCGACGAATGGTGGAGCGTGTGGTGGGCGTGGCCGCTGTGTTTCGTGCTCGACGATCTTGGCTATTACGTCTTCCACCGCTTCGCCCACCGGGTGCGCTGGTTCTGGGCGAGCCATGTGAACCACCATTCCAGCCAGCATTACAATCTGTCCACTGCCCTGCGGCAAAGCTGGACCGGCTTTTTCGCCCTGTCTTTCATCTTCCGCATTCCGCTGACGCTGCTCGGCTTCCACCCGGCGATGATCCTGTTCGTCGGGGCGTTCAACCTGATCTACCAGTTCTGGATCCATACCGAGGCGATCGGGCGGATGCCGCGCTGGTTCGAAGCGGTGATGAACACCCCCAGCCACCACCGGGTCCATCACGCCACCAACCCGCTCTATCTCGACCGGAATTACGCCGGGACTTTCATCGTCTGGGACCGGATGTTCGGCACTTTCCAGGCGGAGACGGACAGCGAGCGCATCCGCTACGGGATCGTTCGTCAATTGGGTACCTTCAACCTGCTGTGGTCGGTGTTCCACGAATGGGTCGGGATCGCGCAGGATATGTGGCGCGCGCCGTGGCGGCACAAACTGTCGTACTTGCTACGCGAACCCGGCTGGACGCATGACGGCAGCCGCGAGACGTCCGACATGATCCGGGCGCGCTGGCTCCAGAGCCGAGGTGCCGCTGCCGTCAGCGAGGCGGAAAAACCGGTCCCGAATGACAACCCGATTGCCGGACAGGAAAAGCCTGCGTAACCTCCAAAGAAAAATGGAGAGAGCATGGATCAATTCGACATCATCGTCATCGGCGGCGGCAGCGCCGGAAGCGCGGCAGCAGGGCGGCTGGCGCAAGACCCGGATCGGAAAGTCTGCCTGATCGAGGCCGGCGGCACCAACGACAATTTCCTGGTCAAGACCCCCGGCTTCATGCCGTTCCTGCTCAAGAACACCAATTACCGCTACGATACCGTCCCGCAAAAGGGGCTGAACGGCCGGGTCGGCTATCAGCCGCGCGGCAAGGGGCTCGGCGGATCGAGCGCCATCAACGCGATGATCTACATCCGGGGCAACCGGTGGGATTACGACCGCTGGGCAGACCTCGGCTGCGAGGGCTGGGCCTATGACGACGTGCTGCCCTATTTCAAAAGGTCTGAATGCAATGTCCGGGGGGCGGACGAATTCCACGGCGATGACGGGCCGCTGCACGTTTCGGACCAGCACTTCCTCAACCCCACCAGCACCGCCTTTGTCAGCAGTGCCGAGGCGCTCCAACTGCGCCGGAACGAGGATTTCAATGGCGAGCGTCAGGACGGGTTCGGCATCTATCAGGTCACCCAGAAAGACGGCGAACGCTGGTCCGCCGCGCGGGCCTATGTGGAACCGCTCAAGGAAAGCGGAAATCTGCGGATCCTGACGCGCACGCTGGTCGAAAAATTGTTGATCGAGAACGGCCGGGTGACCGGAGTAGCGATCCGGCGCGGGAAATCGCGCGAGGTCATCACCGCTCGGAAGGGTGTGATCCTGTCGGCGGGCGCATTCAACAGCCCGCAGATCCTGATGCTGTCGGGCATCGGCCCTGCCGCCCATCTGCGCGATCATGGCATCGCGGTTGCGGTCGACAGGCCGGCGGTCGGCAGCGACCTGCAGGATCACGTCGACTATGTGTCGAGCTGGGAAACCGCATCGCAGGTGCCCCTCGGCGACAGTCTCGCGGGCACGGTTCGGATGATCAAGGCGATGGTCGAACACCGCCGCAAGCGGACCGGGATCATGACCACTCCCTATGCGGAGGCGGGCGGATTCTGGCGGGTGATGCCCGATGCGCCGATCCCCGATGTGCAGTGGCATTTCGTACCTGCAATGCTGGAGGACCACGGCCGCGCAAAGGTGAAGGGGCACGGTTTTTCCCTCCACGCCTGCGTGCTGCGGCCGGAAAGCCGGGGCACCGTGCGCCTAAATGACAGCGATCCCGCTGCGCCGCCGCGGATCGATCCCAACTTCCTCGACGATGACCGGGACATCGCGGTGCTGCGCGCCGGGGTACGCCTGTCGCACCGCATCGCCGAAGCCTCGCCGCTGGCCGACTACGCGCCGCAGGACAGGCACCCGGTCAACCTCGATGACGATGCCGCGCTCGACGACATGATCCGCAGCCGCGCCGACACGGTCTATCACCCCGTCGGCACCTGCCGGATGGGCAGCGACGCGGACAGCGTGGTCGATCCCCGGCTCAAGGCCCGGGGCGTCGAGGGCCTGTGGGTGGCCGACGCCAGCATCATGCCGCGGCTCGTTTCCGGCAACACCAACGCGCCCAGCATCATGATCGGCGAGCGCTGCGGCGACTTCGTGAAGGCTGCGCTGGCATGATGCTCGGCCCATGTGTTTGCCGCTCCGGGCGCGAAACCGGTTCCCACTTTCGCTGAGCGGTAGGGGCATCATGATCGGCGAACGCTGCGGCGACTTCGTGAAGGCTGCCATCTGACGCACAAAAAAGGGGCCGGAGCGGCTGGCTCCGGCCCTTATAGGTGATGTT
>NZ_JAXMJI010000100.1:0-20459 GCF_034376665.1 Allopontixanthobacter sp.
TATGGCCGAAACCGAAGCTCTGCCCGGTCCGGTAGACCGCGGACAGCAATTTCCGCGCGACTTCGGAGGTGTCCGCGAGCTTGGGCGGATTGAGGCAATTGTCGCAATTCCCGCAGGCTTCCGGCGGGCTTTCGCCGAAATGCCGCAGCAGGATCGCGCGGCGGCAGCCCGGTGCCTCCACCAGACTGGCCAGCGCATCAAGCCGGGTGCGTTCGCCCGCGCGCCGTTCCTCCGGCGTTTCGCTCAGCCGCTGGCGGGCCTGCGCGAAATCGCCTGCACCCCACAGCATCACTGCGGTTGCCGGGTCCCCGTCGCGCCCCGCACGGCCGGTTTCCTGGTAATAGGCTTCGATCGACTTGGGGATCCCGGCATGGGCCACGAACCGCACGTCGGGCTTGTCGATTCCCATTCCAAACGCGATCGTGGCGCAGATCACCATGTCCTCGCTCGCCACGAAGGCCGTCTGGTTCGCGCTACGCTCCTGTGCAGGCAGTCCCGCGTGATAGGGCAGGACCGGCCGGCCAGTTGCCGCAGCCAATTGTTGCGCCAGCGCCTCCACCTTGCGGCGGGTCGGCGCATAGACGATACCGGGGCCGGGGATTTCCGCCATCAGGCGGGCGATCTGTTTTGCCGCACTGTCCCGGTGGCGGATCGTATAGCGGATGTTGGGCCGGTCGAAGCCCGCGATGATCATTCCGTTCTTGGGGATGCCCAGCTGGGCCAGAATATCGGCGCGGGTGTGCTCGTCCGCCGTCGCCGTCAGCGCCAGCCGGGGCACCTTGGGAAACGCGTCCATCATCGGGCGCAGCTGGCGGTAGTCAGGGCGGAAATCGTGCCCCCATTCAGACACGCAATGCGCCTCGTCAATAGCAAACAGGGCGAGCGGCGCGCTGCCGAGCATATCGCGGAAACCGGGTTGGCTCGCCCGTTCCGGCGCCACATACAGCAGGTCGAGCTGGCCTGCGCGAAACGCGTCCATCGTCTCGCGCCAGTCGGCATCGGCGCTGGTCAGGGTGGCCGCGCGGATGCCATTGGCGCGGGCGGAACGCAGCTGGTCGTGCATCAGCGCAATCAGCGGCGAGATCACCACGCAGGTGCCGGGCATCATGGTGGCGGGCAGCTGGTAGGTCAGCGATTTTCCCGCGCCGGTGGGCATCACCGCCAGCGTGGACTTGCCCGCCAGCACCCGTTCCAGCACCTCGGGTTGGCGGCCGCGGAATTCATCGAAGCCGAAAATGCTTTTCAGCCGCGCACGGGCATCTTCCAGGGACAGTTCCGGCGGAAATGCGGAATTGCGCTCGAAATCATGGTCGGTCAGCGGGTCATGCATGGGGTGTTCCATGGCAGATGCGCGCCTCGCGGTGAATGCCCGGCGGGGTGTTATGCGGGGGAGAATTGGTATTTGCCCCGCCTTTTGCACCCCGCTAGAAGGCAGGCAGAAACCTTCCGGAGAATATTACCATGAACAAGATCACCACCGTTCTGTTTGCATCCCTTTCGGCGCTGGCGCTGGCTGCTTGCGGCAGTTCCGACGATGCTTCGGTCGATGCCGAAGCTGACACGGTCGAAATGCCCGCCAACGATGCGATGGAACCGGTGACCGAAATGCCCGCCGCCGATCCGGATGCGAACGCCGTCGATGCGGCAAGTGCAGAACCGGAAGACCCGGTTGGCAGTGAAGCCGATGCGGCGGGTGACGCGGCAGCAGCGGCTGCAGCCGAGATCCAGGAAATGACCGGCGCCACGCCAACCCCCGTCCGGACCCCGCCCCCGCCGACGACTCCAAACTGATCGGGCCCACAAGGCCTGCATGGATTGTAAATGGAAGCGGGCGGATCGGCACTACGATTCGCCCGCTTTTCCTTTTCCTCCATCACGCTATGGTGGCGAAATGAAACCTGTCTTTCACCTCCTCATTCTTTGCGTTCTGACTGCCTGCGGACCGGCCGATAACGATCCTGGCCCCGGTGGGGTGACGGTCGGCGAAGCCCGCGCGCTCGACGAGGCGGCAGAAATGCTCGAGGCACGCCGCGCACCGGCCGAGACTATCGTTACCGAACCGCCGGAAGACGGCCCCGCCACCGCGCCGGGACAGGAATAAACCGTCAGACAAGGCCCGCCTGAACGACAGGAGCCACGAGGATAGCTCAAAAGGACACGACTATGGCCACGACCGGCATGGATCCCGAAATCTTCGACCAGTTCATCGACCAGCTCAAACGCTATGTCCGCGAGAGGCTGATCCCGGCGGAGGCCGACGTGATCGCGAACGACCGGATTCCGGACGATCTGCTGGACGAAATGCGCGAAATGGGCCTGTTCGGCCTGACCATGCCGGAAGAATACGGCGGTTCGGGTATGAATGTGCCGCAATATGTCGAAACCATCCGGGTGCTCAGCTATGCGCTGCCGGCCTACCGCTCGATCACCTCGATCAATCTCGGCATGGTCTGTTCGGCGCTGAAGAATTCCGGAACGGAGGAACAGAAGGCCGAATGGCTGCCGCGCCTCGCCGCCGGAGAAATCGCCTGCTTCGGGCTGACGGAGCCGGGCTCCGGGTCCGACAGCGCCGCGATGGCCACTACGGCGCGCAAGGATGGCAACGGCTATGTCCTCAACGGGTCGAAACGCTACATCACCAACGCGCCGCATGCGAAACTGGGCCTGATCATGGCGCGGACCAGCCAGGAAGCCTTGCCGCGCAATGCCCATGTCAGCGCCTTTCTGGTGCCGATGGACAGTCCCGGCATCTCGGTCGGCAAGCCCGACCGGAAGATGGGCCAGTCCGGCAGCCATATCGCGGATATCTATCTCGATGACGTGAAATTGCCGGGCGACGCGCTGCTCGGAGGGGAAGAAGGCAAGGGTTTCGCCACCGCGATGCAGAGCCTCGACAACGGCCGCCTGTCGGTGGGCGCCGCCAGCGCGGGCTATGCTCAGCGGATTCTCGACACTGCGCTGCGCTATGCCAGCGAACGCAAGGCATTCGGCGAACCGATTGCCAATTTCCAGCTGATCCAGGCGATGCTGGCGGACAGCCGGGCCGAAATCTACGCCGCCGAGTGCATGCTGCGCGATGCTTCCGAAAAGGCGGATCAGGGCAAGGCGATCATCGAATGCGCAAGTGCCAAGATGTTCGCTTCGGAAATGTGCAACCGGGTGGCCGACCGCTGCGTCCAGATTCACGGCGGCGCGGGCTATCTGGCGGAATACGAGGCGGAACGGTTCTACCGCGACAGCCGGATCTACACCATTTACGAAGGCACCACGCAGATCCTGCAGCTGGTGATCGCCAAGAACATGCTGCGCGAATTCGCCGCCGGGGCCGCGGCGTGAAGCGCGCTAGATCTCGAACGGCTTGATGGGGTTCAGCACTGCATAGCTTTCCGGCAGAGGGTCATGCCCTAGCGGCGGAAATTCAAGCGGCGGCGGCTCGACATGCGTATCCGGGAGCCGGTCGAGCAGATCGCGGATCAGCGTCAACCGGCCGCGTTTCTGGTCGTTGAAATCGACGAGCGTCCACGGCGCGTGCTTGCTGTGGGTCGCTTCCAGCATGGCTTCGCGCGCCGCGGTGTATTCGGCATATTTGTGGCGCGCGGCGAGATCGATGGGCGAGAGTTTCCAGCGCTTGAGCGCGTCTTCCAGACGTTCCGCCAAGCGCTCTTCCTGATTCTCCTGATCGGTGGTCAGCCAGTATTTGAACAGCAGGATGCCGTCCTTGACCAGCATCCTTTCGAAATCCGGCACCGCATCCAGGAACTGCCGGACCTGTTCTCCGGTAGCATAGCCCATGACTTTCTCGACCCCGGCGCGGTTGTACCAACTGCGGTCGAACAGGACGATTTCGCCGGCCGCGGGAAGATGGGCGATGTAGCGCTGGAAATACCATTGGCCGAGTTCGCGTTCGCTCGGCTTGGACAGCGCCACGATCCGGCATTGCCGCGGGTTCAGCCGCTCGGACACCGCGCGAATGGCCCCGCCCTTGCCCGCTGTGTCGCGCCCTTCGAACAGCACCACGATGCGCGCGCCGCAGGCTTGCGCCCAGCGCGCCATCGCCACCAGCTGTTCCTCCAGCGGCTCGAGCAAAGTCTCGTAATCGTCACGCTTCAGTTTGCCCATATGCGTTTCCCGTTGCGGCGCTCCATTTGTCAGCAGGGACCCCGGATGCTAAGAGGGATGCTAGGACCAAAGACATGACCATGGCCACGATTATCGAACCCGAAAGCGATTTCAGCGCTCTGCCCGATCTCCCGCCGGAGGTGTATACTGCGCCGCTCAGGAAGCCGGCGCATCTGGGTGAGGATTGGGTCGAACCGAAACAGACCAAATATTCCTCCGAGGATGACGCGATCTGGGACGATCTGTTCGCCCGGCAAATGGAAGTCCTTCCGGGTCGGGCGGCCTCCGCCTTCCTGCAGGGACTTGATAAGCTCGCTCTCGGCCAGGGCGGCGTGCCCGAATTTGGCAAGATGTCGGAAGATCTGGGCGCGCTGACCGGGTGGAGCGTGGTGCCCGTGCCGATGCTGATCCCCGACCACGTCTTTTTCTGGCACCTGGCCAATCGCCGGTTCCCCGCAGGCAATTTCATCCGCACGCGCGAGACCTTCGACTATATCCAGGAACCGGACGTGTTCCACGACGTGTTCGGCCATGTCCCGATGCTGACCGATCCGGTCTATGCCGATTACATGCAGGAATATGGCCGCGCCGGATGGAAGGCGATGCGGCACAACCGGCTGAAGGCGCTGGGCGCGCTGTATTGGTACACGGTAGAATTCGGGCTGGTACTGGAAGAAGGGGCCTTGCGCGCCTACGGGGCCGGCATTCTGTCGGGGCCGACCGAGATTGTCTTTGCGCTGGATGCGAAAAGTCCGAACCGGATCATGCTCAACGTCGACCGGGTCATGCGTACCGATTACGTGATCGACGATTTGCAGCCGACCTATTTCGTGATCGAGAGTTTCGAGGATCTGTACCACCAGACGGTGGAGCGCGATTTCGATCGGCTCTATCGCAGCCTGTCGCCCGCCTTCACCTACGCGAATTCGGCCGTGATCGATGTTGATGATGTGCTGCACCGCGGCACCCAGGAATATCTCCAGCGTGGGGGGCGCGGAAGCGGGGCGAAGCCGGTCTGAGCCGCCCTAGTGGAAGGCGTCCTTCAGAACGACATTGCACAGCGCCAGCACAACGACCGACCCCGCAAAGCCTGCCAGCACAGTTCCGGCGCTGATCCCGGTCAGGATCATGCTGTCGCCGATGAACAGGCCCGAGATCAGCGCTCCACCGACGCCAGCCGCGAGATTGTAGACGATGCCTTGCTGGTCTTCGACCCGGGTGATGATCGAGGCCAGCCAGCCGAGGAGAGCGCCGAGCGCTATCAAGATTACAAGACCCATTTTATATTCCTGCTTTCACTTATGTAAGCAGAAAAGCGTTGCCTCAGGTTTGGTTCCATTTTTGCGGCAAGTTGTGGCGGCAAACTAAGCCATCGCGAGCCACAGGATTGCGCCGGAACCGAGAATTATCCGGTACCAGGCAAAGGGCGCGAACCCGTGCCGGCTGACATAGGTCACGAAGGCCTTGATCACGGCGAGCGCCACCAGGAAGGCTGCCGTGAAGCCGAGGCCGATCTCCGACCAGCCGATAGTTGCCTCACCCAGCAAAAGAGCCGGTTCGTCAACGATCTTGACCGTGGCCGCGCCGATCATCGTCGGGACCGCGAGAAAAAAGGAGAATTCCGCCGCGGTCTTGCGGCCCACCCCCATGGCTAGCGCGCCCATGATCGTCGCGCCCGAACGGCTGGTGCCGGGGATCATCGCAAGGCATTGCACCAGTCCCACGCCAATGGCCATCTTCCAGGTGAGCGCGGGCACGCCGGTATCTATTCTCGCCGGGATGGTCCGCTCCAGCACCAGGATCGCGATCCCGCCGACGACCAGCGCGATCGCCACCACCATCGGGCTGGTCAGCATGGCATCGATGATGTCCTTCGCGGCGAGCCCGATGACCGCCGCGGGCAGGAACGCCAGCAGGATATTGCGCACAAAGCGGAAAGACATCTCCTCCCGCCGCAGCAGACCCATCCCCATGTTCCAGAACGTGGACCAATAGGCGACCACCACCGCCAGGATCGCGCCCAGCTGGATGACGATGTTGAATTGCCGCCACTGTTCCGGGTCATAACCGAAGAACGTCTGCGCCAGGATGAGATGCCCGGTCGAGGAAACCGGCAGGAATTCCGTCAGCCCTTCGAGGATGCCAAGCAGTATGGCGGTGATTGTCTGGTCCATGGCGGGTGCTCATGGCGGAGCAGGCCGCCATGTCAAATGCAAAACGAAAAAGCGCCCCGTTCCGGCGGGGAACGGGGCGCTTTTTAGGTTCCGGGACCGACGGTTACCAGATCGAGATCCGGTCTTCCGGCGGCAGATACATCGCGTCGTCCGCGGTGACGCCGAAGGCTTCGTACCATGCGTCCATGTTGCGCACGACGCCGTTCACCCGGAATTCTTCCGGACTGTGCGGGTCGGTGCGGAGACGCTGGCGGGCGTTGTCTTCGCGCTGTGCCGAACGCCAGACCTGCGCCCATGCGAGGAAGAAGCGCTGGTCGCCGGTCAGCCCGTCGATGACCTTGTCCTCTTTCCCGTTCAGCGACAGCTTGTAGGCGCGGTAGGCGAGGCTGAGCCCGCCCAGATCGCCGATGTTCTCGCCCAGCGTGAGCCGTCCGTTGACGCAGGTTTCGCCGCCATCCAGCGGACAGAAGGCGTCGTACTGTGCCACCAGAGCGTCGGTACGCTCGGTAAAAGCTTCCAGATCGCTTGGCGCCCACCAGTTGCGCAGCAGGCCGGTACCGTCCGACTTGGAGCCCTGATCGTCGAAACCATGGCCCATTTCATGGCCGATCACCCCGCCGATGCCGCCGTAATTGACCGCCGGATCGTTGGTGATGCCGAAGAACGGCTGCTGCAGGATGGCGGCGGGGAAGACGATTTCGTTCTTGGTCGGATTGTAATAGGCGTTGACCGTTTGCGGCAGCATACCCCATTCCGTGCGGTCGATCGGACCGCCCATTTTCGACAGATTGTCCTCCAGCTGCCATTGCGCCGCCGCCATGCGGTTGGCGATGGGATCTCCCGGAACGATGGCCAGGCCGTCATAGGTTTCCAGATTGTCGCGGTAGCCGATCTTGGGGTCGAACGCCGCCAGCTTGGCCTTGGCTTCGACCTTGGTCCCGGCGCCCATCCAGTCGAGCTCGTCGATGCTTTGCGCCATGGCAACCCGCAGGTTCTTGACCAGCGAATCCATGGCCGCCTTGTTTTCCGGCGGGAAATTGCGCTCGACATAGCTCTTGCCGAGCACTTCGCCGAGATGCCCTTCGACCTCGGCGATGGCGCGCTTCCAGCGTGGGCGCTGTTCCGGCGTACCTTGCAGGGTCTTGCCGAAGAATTCGAAATTCGCCTCGTCGAACCGCGTCGGCATCACCGAGGCATTGCCCGACAGGAACCGCGCCACGGTCCACGCCTGCAGCGTCGCCACATCGTATTCGCCCAGCAATTCGAACATGCCCGGCGTGCCCTTGCCGATCTTGGCGACATAATCAGGCGTCAGGCCGAGAGCGGCGATCTCGTCTTCGGTCGGCGGCATCTGCGTCACGACGAATTTGGTCGCCGCGCCGAAGCCCGCTTCCTCGATCATCGTGCGGACCGGGAACTTGCCCGCCGCCGCGACCAGTTCCTCCGGTGTCACCGCGTTATAGGTGAGGTCGCGGTTGCGGCTGACGGCGCGGTCCCAGGAAATCTCACGCGCGATCCGGTCTTCCAGATCATACACCGCTCGGGCCGTCATCGCCGGATCGCCGAACCCGGCTTCGCGGAACAGGAAGGTCAGATAGTCGCGGTATTTCTGCTGGATCGCCGCGCCCTTTTCGGTCGCGTCGAGGTAATACTGGCGGTCCGGCAGGCCCAGGCCGCCGCTGCCGAGATAGGGCACATACTGGTCGGGCTGCTTCTGGTCGACCGTCACGAAGCCGCCGATCGGCCCCGGCATACCCGGCTGGCTCCACAATCTGGCCAGCTTGTCGATCGAATCGGCCTCGTAAATCCGGAATAGATAGGGGTTGATCGGCGCCATCCCCGCAGCATCGATCGCTGCAGTATCGACGAAGGCCTGATACGCGTCCACGATCCGCCGTTCCGACGTGCCGGGCGCGGGGTTTTCCGCCACCAGCGTATCGACCAGCGACTTCACGTCTTCGGTCGACTTTTCACGCAGCAGGTTGAATGCGCCGAAGCGCGAATATTCCGCCGGTAGCGGGTTTTCCGCCAGCCATTTGGCGTTCACATAGGCGAAGAAATCATCACCCGGGTCGATTGCCGGATCGATCGCAGCGGGATCTACGCCCCAGGTGCCGAAACTCATCGTCGGGGTGGCAGCGTCTTCGCTGGAGGCGTCCTGCGCCGCGGCAGGCGTTGCCAGCGCGAGCGCGACGGCGCTGCCGCCTAGGGCGAGCATGGTCTTGATCATTGATTGCGACTCCCGGTTGTGTTCGGCCCGTCATGCCAAATGGCTGCGGGCCTGAGGTTGGTGAGGCTGTGATAGCCCGTTTTGCGCGGTCAAGTTGCCGTTCGTCGGTTTCCATTGCAGCTTGATCGAAAAGCTGCGGGGAAATGGCCTGGTCAGGCGGCCTTTTCCGCCCCGAACTGCAGCGAAGACAGGCGCGCATACAATCCGCCGGCTTCGGCCAGCTGGGCGTGGGTGCCCTGTTCGACGATGCGGCCATCCTCCAGCACCACGATCCGGTCCGCCTTGCGGACCGTGGCGAGGCGGTGCGCGATGACCAGCGTGGTCCGGTTCGCCATCAGCCGGTCGAGCGCCTGCTGCACCAGCTGTTCGCTTTCGGCGTCCAGCGCGCTGGTGGCTTCGTCGAGCAGCAGGATCGGCGAATCGCGCAGCAGGGCGCGGGCAATCGCAACCCGCTGCTGCTGGCCGCCCGACAGCCGCGCGCCGCCTTCGCCGAGATAAGTGTCGAGACCTTCGGGAAGCGCGCGCAGGAAGCCCTCTGCGTTGGCCGCCCGCGCCGCCTCCCAGATCTGTTCGTCGGTGGCATCCCATTCGCCGTAGCGCAGATTATCCCGCGCGTTGGCGGAAAACAGCACCCCGTCCTGCGGCACCAGCCCCATGCGGCGGCGAATCGCGGCGGGATCGGCGCTGGTCAGCGGTATTCCGTCGACCCGGATCGAGCCGGCCTGCGGATCGTAGAATCGTTCCGCCAGCTGGAAGATGGTCGATTTCCCGGCACCCGAAGGACCGACGATGGCGACCGTTTCGCCGGGTTCGACCTCCAGGCTGAAATCCTTCAGCGCAGGCATTTCCAGGCGCGTGGGATAGCGGAAGGTGACGTTGCGGAACGACAGGCTGCCGCGCGGCGGTTCCGGCAAGGCCATCGGCCGCGCGGGCGGAGCGATCACCGGCTTTTCGTTGAGCAATTCGTTGAGGCGGCTCGCCGCGCCGGCACCGCGCAGCAGGTCGCCATAGACTTCGGTCAGCGCGCCGAAGGAGCCCGCAACCAGCCCGCCGGTGATCACGAAGGCGGCGATTGTCCCGCCGCTGATCTCGCCGGTGGAAACCCCGATCGCGCCGCGCCACATGATCAGGGTAATCGAACCGAAAATGAACATGATGATGATCGAGGTCATCGCCGCGCGCAGCAGGATGCGCCGCTTCGCGGTGGTGAAGATCGCCTCCACCGCGCCTTCGAACCGGGCCTGCTCGCGCTTTTCCTGATTGAACGCCTGGACGATCTTCATCGCGCCCAGCGTTTCGGCGATCATCGCGCCGACATCGGCCACCCGGTCCTGGCTGGTGCGCGAGACATTGCGCACCCGGCGGCCGAAATACATGATCGGCAGCATGATCAGCGGGATGGCGATGATCAGCCCGACGGTCAGTTGCGGGGCGAGCCAGAACAGATAGGCGGTCCCGCCGATCCCCATCAGGATGTTGCGCAGCGCCACCGACACGGTGGTCCCCACCACCTGTTCGATCAGCGCAGTATCCGCGGTCATCCGGCTGGAAATTTCCTTGGGGCTGTTCTCCTCGTAGAACGACGGGGCCAGCCGCAGCAGATTGTCCTGCACCTTCAGCCGGATATCCGCGACAACGCGCTCGCCCAGCCAGCTGACGAAATAGAACCGCATCGCAGTGCCGAGCGCCAGGACCACGACGATCATCATCAGGTAACGAAACCAGCGCCCTATGTCGGCGGGGTCCCCGCCGCCGCCAAAGCCGTTGTCGATGATCAGCTTGAATCCGGCCGGAATGGCCAGAGTCGCGCTAGCGGTAATCAGCAGGGCCACGAATGCCAGCGCAACTTTTCCGGGATATCGGGCCAATTCGGCCCAGATCATCTTCAGCGGGCCGAGACTGCGCGCAGGCTTTGGCGCAATCTCCGCCGAATTGTCACCATCCAAGGCGCGATCGTTGGGGCCAGGCGTAAGGGTCGTGGCTGTGTGGGAGTCCATGGACTGCCGTTAGCGCTGGGCGCGGACAAAATCCACTGCGCAGGGGTTTTATCCGCCCTCACGCCGGGTTTGCGGTGAACCGCCATTGAAAATTTGCCTCGCGTCACGATCTCGTTCATGGTGCAGTGCAACAATAAACCCGATACGGGTCGCAGGGGAATTTATTTGCTTTATCATGCACATGAAATGCAGCGCGCCTGGCTAAGTAGCGCCAGCGCCTGGGCGTCCATTGGTTCCGAAATGCTCGCGAGCTCGCGGTTACCGCTGGCCTATCTCGGCCTCGGTCCTGCGGCATCCTCGGCGCTGGAGGTGTTCGCCCATGCCGCGGCACCCCGCGGAAAGCCTGCTTTCGGTATCGAAGACGTAGCCGTGGACGGGAAGGATTTCCCGGTCGCGGAATCGGTTGTCGTGACCAAGCCGTTTGGCGACCTGCTTAAATTCCGCCGCGAAGGCCTGCCTGCCGATGCGCCCCGCTTGCTGATCGTCGCGCCGATGAGCGGCCATTACGCGACCTTGCTGCGCGGCACGGTCGAGCGGATGGCGGAAAGCTGCGAGGTCTATATCACCGACTGGGCCGACGCCCGCACGGTGCCGGTCCGCGACGGGCGCTTCGATCTTGATGATTACATCGACTACCTGATCGAATTTCTCGAATTCATCGGTCCAGGCGCGCATATGATGGCGGTTTGCCAGCCCTCGGTGCCCGCGCTGGCCGCGACGGCCCTGATGAACGGGGACAAGCACCCCGCGCGGCCGCTGACGCTGACCATGATGGGCGGACCGATCGACACCCGCAAATCGCCGACCACCGTCAATGATCTGGCGATGGATCGCCCGCTGTCCTGGTTCCGCCGGACAGTGATCGCGACCGTGCCGTTCAGCTATCCCGGTGCGGGCCGCAGGGTTTATCCCGGCTTCCTGCAGCTTGCCAGTTTCATGAGCATGAACCTCGGCAGCCACATGATGAGCCATTTCGAGATGTTCAAGCATCTCAACGCCGGAGACGACATCAGCGCGCAGGCGACCAAGGATTTCTACGAGGAATACCGTTCGGTCTGCGACATGACCGCGGAATTCTACCTCCAGACGGTGGAAGAAGTGTTCCAGAAGCACTCGATCCCCAACGGCACTTTCGAGCACCGCGGCAAGGTGGTCGATCTGGCTGCGATCAAGGACACCGCGATCCTGTGCGTCGAAGGCGAGCGGGACGACATCTCGGGGATTGGCCAGACCAAGGCGGCGCTCGATCTGGCGACCGGTCTGGCGGCAAGCAGGAAAAAATACTTCCTGGCCGAAGGCGCCGGGCATTACGGCATCTTCAACGGCAGCCGCTGGCGCGACAAGATCGCCCCGGTGGTAGAGGATTTCCTCGAAAAATACGGCAAGCAGGCACGGCTGAAGGCGGTCGCGTAAAGCCGCCAGGGGCTGATTCTCAGGTTTCTGCCGAACCTGTCCTCCCCGGACCAAAGCCCGGGGAGGACCAGCAGATCAGAAGATTTCGAACAGTCCGGCCGCACCCATGCCGCCGCCGACGCACATGGTGACGACCGCGTATTTCGCACCGCGGCGTTTGCCTTCGATCAGCGCGTGGCCGGTGCAGCGCGCGCCGGTCATCCCGTAAGGGTGGCCGATCGAGATCGACCCGCCGTTGACGTTGAGCAGGCTGTTGTCGATGCCCAGCTTGTCGCGGCAATAGATCACCTGCACGGCAAAGGCTTCGTTCAGTTCCCACAGGCCGATGTCGCCGATCTTCAGGTCGAACCGTTCGAGAAGCTTGGGGATGGCGAACACAGGGCCGATGCCCATTTCATCTGGCTCCGTCCCGGCGACGGCCATGCCGACATAGCGGCCGAGCGGGGTCAACCCGCGCTTTTCGGCGGTCTTGGCCTCCATCACTACACAGGCGCTGGAACCATCGGACAATTGCGATGCGTTGCCCGCCGTGATCGTCATGTCGGGGCCCATTACGGGTTTGAGGCTGGATAGCCCCTCCAGCGTGGTATCGGGACGGTTGCCTTCATCCTTGGCGATGGTCACTTCGACATCGCTGACTTCGCCGCTTTCCTTGTCCTTCACCTTATGGGTGGTGGTGACCGACACGATTTCATCGTCGAACTTGCCCGCGGCCTGAGCAGCGGCAGTGCGCATCTGCGATTCCAGCGCATATTCGTCCATCGCCTCGCGGGTGATGCCGTAGCGCGCGGCCACGGTTTCGGCGGTTTGCAGCATCGGCATATAGACCGCGCCGTGCATTGCCATCAGTTCGCGGTCGGGCGCGACGCGCATTTCGGGGGTCTGCACCAGACTGATCGATTCCTGGCCGCCAGCCGCGACAATATCCATCCGGTCGATGATTACCTGCTTGGCCGCCGTGGCGATGGTCATCAGGCCGGAGGAACACTGGCGGTCCATCGTCATGCCCGAAACGGTTACCGGCAGCCCGGCGCGCAAGGCTACCTGACGGCCGAGATTGCCCGCCTGGGTGCCCTGCTGGAGCGCGCTGCCCCAGATCACGTCGTCCACTTCGGCGCCTTCGATGCCCGCGCGTTCCAGCGCAGGCTTCAGCGAATAGGCACCGAGCGTAGCGCCGGAAGTGGAATTGAAAGCGCCCTTGTAAGCGCGGCCGATGGCCGTGCGGGCGGTGGAAACGATGACTGCGTCACGCATGGTGAATTCCTTGATCGATTGAAACTGGCCTGCCTTTCCCGGAAAAGGGAAAGATCAGACGAAATACATGGTAATCCATTCGCAGATCAGGGCAGGCTTGTCCTCGCCTTCGATCTCGATGGTAATTTCGACGGTCTGCTGCCACTGGCCGGGGCGCTTTTCCGCCATTTCCGTCAGCTTCCAATGGCCGCGGATACGCTTGCCTGAACGCACCGGGGCGATGAAGCGGGTTTTGTTGCCCCCGTAATTCACCGCCATCTTGATATTGTCCACCTTCGGAAGATCCGAATTGGCGCTGAGATATGGGATCATCGACAAGGTAAGAAATCCGTGGGCGATCGTTCCGCCGAACGGGGTCATCTTGGCCATTTCCTCGTTCACATGGATGAACTGGTGATCGCCGGTTGCTTCGGCAAACTGATTGATCCGTTCCTGGCTCATTTCGGCCCATTCGCTGGTGCCGATGGTTTCGCCTGTTTTCGCTGCAATATCCTGCGGGCTCATACGCCTCTCCTCTGGTCGCTGTTACGATGGGAATGGCGGCTTCATGCCGGATTAAGCGGGTCAGCGCAACGCAGGAGAGGCTGCCGTTACGGCATCCGCGGGCGCGGCGGAAGCGATCACCCCGGAAGCGCCCCGAACGACCTTCTCGGCCGGCGAATCATGCAGTTTGCAATAGCTCCACAGCGCGCATTGCAGCCCGATCAGCAGCAGGATGAACGGCTGGTAGGCGATACCCTGAAACAGCGATCCGACCAGATAGATGATCTGGCCGAACTGCAATGCGCTGGCCAGCGGGGCCTGCCATTGGTCCTGCGCTGCGCTGCGTCCGCGCCAGCGCCGCCGCAGCCGTTCCATCTGCCATATACCCAGCACTTGCAGCCACAGCCACAGCATCAGCCCGGGCCAGCCCTGTTCGCCCAGCATTTCGAAGATCGCCGAATGATAGGCGCGTGCCTCGTCCGTCACTTCGCGGTATTCCACCGCAACGGAGTTTCCGACGGTTTCGGTGACGGGAATGTCATAGGTAAAACTGTTGCCGCGGTAGGCATCGAACCCGCCGCCCAGCGGATTTTCCGCAGCGTAGTCCAGCGTCCATTGCCACACCGCGACGCGGGTCGAGGCGGATTCGTCGCCCGAGGGGCTGTTGATGGTGGCCATCCGCTCGTAATAGCTTTGCGGCAGGAACGGCAGTGCCGCCAAACCAAGCGCGGTTCCCGCGGCGATGAACACCATCCGCCGCTTCACATTGCGCAGGATCAGCAGCGCGAGCACGCCGATGCACAGCAATCCGGTTCGCGCCTCGGTCCCCACCGGGATCAGCAGGCAGGCAAAGATCAGCGTATAGGCGAACAGTTTCACCCGCCAGTCCGGCACGAACACCGTGCCGTGACGGGTGAACCACCAGATCAGCGGGATGATCGCCACCGCCACTGTCGCCAGAGTGGAACTTTCGTAGAGGCCGCTGTTGTCGTTGACGAAGAAATACATGCTTTCATATCCGCCGCCGCCCAGCGCGGTCTTCAGCCCCGCGCTGATGATGATTGCCGAAACCGTCAGCACCATGATCAGCGCAGCGCCCTCGATGCGCAGCCGCGTGGTCAGCGTGAGCGGGAAGAAGATCGCAAACACCAGCGCTTTCCACA
The DNA here is from genome assembly GCF_034376665.1 of Allopontixanthobacter sp. Taxonomy (NCBI): domain Bacteria; kingdom Pseudomonadati; phylum Pseudomonadota; class Alphaproteobacteria; order Sphingomonadales; family Erythrobacteraceae; genus Allopontixanthobacter; species Allopontixanthobacter sp. The sequence continues at coordinate 14,834 of NZ_JAXMJI010000100.1, forward strand.
CCCATGCCCATTTGCTCGCCGCCTCCAGGGGGAAATCGGCCATGCTGGTGGTGATCCCGCAATAGATCAGCAGGCACAGCATCAGGAACTGGCGGAAGGTGAACCGGCTGCCCCGCTTGGGATCGGCCAGCAGCCATCCGGCAAAGGCGGCGCAGAATGCGATCAGTGAAATCGGCAGGGCCGGCGTCAGCGCCCAGCCGATTTTCTGCGGCGAGAGGATGTCGATATAGAGATAGGCCAGCACCCACAGGAACGGCCGCCGGACACCGGCCGCAAGGAAGGCCAGCACGAAGGTAAAGAGCGCCAGATCCAGCAACGACTCAACGCCGTGGTTCGGGAACGGACACGGGATCTTCCTCGGCCGCCCCGTCACGATCCAGATCATCGCGGCCCTGCATCCGGATCAGCGCGACCACGATCAGGAAATGCGCAAGGGCAAGGGCGAAATAGTCGATCACCGGTGCGGCATAACAGCGCGCGGTTGACGCGGCGTTAAGGATGCTGCGGTAAACAGTTACGCATGACTCGCGTGCTCCATATCCTCGACCATTCGCTACCGATGCACAGCGGTTATTCCTTCCGCACCCGCGCGATCATGCGCAGCCAGCAGGCCGCCGGGATCGATGTGCGCGGCATCACCGGCCTGCGACACGAAGCGGGCGAAGCGCGCGCTGAAGTGCACGACGGGCTGATGTTCCACCGCACTTCCGGCGCAGCAAGCGGTGTTGCGGGAATGCGCGAATGGCGCGAGGTCGCCCGCTTTGCCGAGGCGATCGGCAAGCTCGCGGACGATTGTCAGCCCGATATTCTCCACGCCCATTCCCCGGCCTTGTGCGGGCTGGCGGCGATGAAAATTGCGCGGTCCCGCGGCATCCCGCTGGTCTATGAAATCCGCGCCTTCTGGGAAGACGCCGCGGTCGGCAATCGCGCCGGGCGCGAGGGCTCAATCCGTTACCGCGCCACCCGCGCGCTGGAAAACCGCGTCGTTGCGGGGGCGGATGCGGTCTTCACCATCTGCGAAGGTCTTCGCGAAGATCTGATCGGGCGCGGATTCCCCGGCGGGAAGATCGGCCTCAGCCCGAACGGGGTCGACCTGACCCTCTTCGGCGATCCGCCGCCGCGCGACGACCGATTGGCAGCCGAGCTTGGAATCGGCACCGGCACCCCAGTGATCGGCTTCATCGGCAGTTTCTACGATTACGAAGGTCTGGACGATCTGATCGCGGCGATGCCGCTGCTCCAGGCCCGCCATCCCGGCGCGCAGCTGTTGCTGGTCGGCGGCGGACCGATGGACGCGGCCCTGCGCGCACAGGCCGCCGCTTCACCCGCGGCTGGTGCAATCCTGTTCACCGGCCCAGTCCCGCACGATCAGGTCGAGCGCTATTATTCGCTGGTCGATATCCTCGCCTATCCGCGCAAGCGCAGCCGCCTGACTGATCTGGTCACTCCGCTGAAGCCGCTGGAAGCCATGGCGCAGCGGCGGATCGTGGCCGCATCGGATGTCGGCGGGCACCGCGAATTGATCGTCGACGGCGCGACCGGCAGCCTGTTCCCGCCCGACGACCCGCAGGGCTGCGCCGACGCGCTGGCGGATCTGATCGACACACGCAGTGAATGGGATGCCATGCGCGCACGCGGCGTTGACCATGTACGCCGCCACCATGACTGGGCTGTCAACATCGCGCGTTATCAATCGGTTTACCATCATTTGATACGCAAGTCTCCGCAGCACGAAAGGCATGGAGCCATTCCGGCTGCCGCGTGACGGGGCGTCTGATCGTTCGGGCAAACAGGGACAATCGCTAGTGGCATCCAGAACCATTCGGGCCAGAAACATGCCGGCCAGGCCGCCACTCAGCACGCATCCGGTGTTTCCCGTCATCGCAGCCGTGTGGTTCGCCAGCCTGCTCGGGATCGGCAGCCTGATAGTGCCCGCCGCATTGTTCGAACATGCCGCCGTGGCCTCCGGCCTGACGACCCTCCTGCCGGCGGCACAGGCACCACTCGGATTTACCGCGCGCCTGATGATCGCTGGGACGGGCGCAATTGCCGGGGCCATCACTGGACTGCTTCTGGCGCGCCGGATCGCTGCGATCGGCCACCATGGTCCTGCCGCACGGGGCATCCATGGCGGCGGTTATTACGAGAAAAAGGTACCGATCTCCGCACACGAGGAACTGGGTGCTACCAGCCTCGATCAAGCCGTTGAGGCCACCGAACCCGCCGCTTTGGTTGCGCCTTCGCTGGCAGACGAAGGTACCGAAATTCCGCAGCCCGCCGCCGCCAGGGTTGATGTTTCCGGGATGGCCGAGCAACTGATCCGCCGTCCGCTCGACGAACTCGGCATCGTGCAACTGGTCGAGCGCCTCGCACTCGCGATGCAGCAACAGCCCGCGGGCGCCTTCCATGATACAGGGCAAGACCGGCACACAGCCGCGCCGCTCGAAGAGGAGGAATTCAGTTCGCTGCTCACGCTGAGGAAGGAAGCCGCCGAACCGCGCAGAAGCGTTGCCTTGCCGTCCGATGACGAGTGCGATCTGGCGGATTCCGTGGCGGTCTTTCCCGGTCGGGAGACCGCCTCACCCCGCCGCAGAATCGAGGCACCGTTCTCGATAGCGGCCCCTCAAGCGGCTGCCGCGCCATCGGGCGCCGACGAAACCGAGCGGACATTGCGCGGTGCGCTGGACCAGCTCCGAAGGGTCAGCGGCACCCGCTAAGGCGCGCTTGATCAGGTCCTGATCCCAGCATTTCAGCCATAAAGACCCCGCCGGAGCAATCCTGCGGGCTGTTGCTCCTGGCAGGCTTATGCCGTCTTGCGGCGTCGATATTCTTTTCCGGCCTGAACGATAAGTTGCGCCTCCGCGGTTGCAAAAATCACTTCGTGTCGTCAATAACGGGCAAAGCGACATTTTTGCTACGGCTGGGATCAGTAAAAGTCGCATTTCATTGCCGAGTGGGGTCCTGCAAGCCCTTGGCCCGGCATCTGACAGAACTGGAATTGGAATGGGCAAGACTGCGCCCCTGCGTTCGTTTGAAATTGGCCGGAAGATCGGCCTCTATGATCCGCGCAATGAACATGATGCCTGCGGCGTCGGTCTTGTCGCGCATATCAAGGGCACCAAAAGCCATTCAATCGTAACCCAGGCGCTGGAGATCCTGCACAATCTCGATCATCGCGGCGCGGTGGGTTCCGATCCGCTGCTCGGCGACGGCGCGGGTATCCTGCTGCAGATACCCGATCCGCTGATCCGCACATGGGCGGACGGCAAGGGGATCGATCTGCCCCGGTCGGGCGATTACGCCGTGGCCATGTGTTTCATGCCGCAAGACGAAGCCGCGCGCGAATTCGTGACCGGGCAGCTGGAAAAATTCATCGCCAAGGAAGGCCAGCTTCTGGTCGGCTGGCGCGATGTGCCGGTCACCACCACCGGCCTCGGCAAGACCGTGCTGGCGTCGATGCCGGTGATCCGCCAGTGTATCGTCGCGCGGGGTCCGGATTGTGCCGACCAGGACGCGTTCGAGCGCAAGCTGATCGTGATTCGCAAGCAGACGCTCAATCCCCTTAAGGATCTCGCGGCAAAGCATGATCTGCCGGGCCTGCTAGCCATGTATATCCCGAGCTTTTCCAGCCGGACGATCGTGTACAAGGGCCTGCTGCTGGCCACGCAAGTCGGCAGTTTCTACGACGATCTGCGCGATCCCGACTGCATCAGCGCGCTGGGCCTGGTGCACCAGCGTTTCTCGACCAACACCTTCCCCAGCTGGCGGCTGGCGCACCCGTTCCGCCTGATTGCGCATAATGGCGAAATCAACACGGTTCGCGGCAATGTGAACTGGATGAACGCGCGCCGCCGGACGATGGAATCCGAGCTGCTCGGCCCCGATCTCGACAAGATGTGGCCATTGATCCCGCATGGCCAGTCCGACACCGCCTGTCTCGACAACGCGCTCGAACTGCTGCTGGCGGGTGGATACAGCCTGGCCCACGCCATGATGATGCTGATGCCGGAAGCCTGGGCCAGGAACCCGCTGATGGATCCCGCTCGCAAGGCGTTTTACGAATATCACGCGGCCCTGATGGAACCGTGGGACGGCCCGGCGGCGGTGGCCTTTACCGATGGTCGCCAGATCGGCGCGACTCTGGACCGCAACGGTCTGCGCCCCGCGCGCTTCTGCGTCACCAAGGACGATTTGGTGTGCCTCGCATCGGAAAGCGGCGTGCTGCCATTCCCTGAAGAAGACATCATTCGCAAATGGCGCCTCCAGCCGGGGCGGATGCTGCTGATCGATCTCGAACAGGGCCGGATCATCGAGGACGAGGAGCTGAAGGCCGACCTCGCCGAGGCGGAACCCTATGCAAAATGGCTCGCCAAGGCGCAGTACAAGCTGGAAGATCTCGAGCATCTCGATCTCGAATATTCCGAAGTGCCCGAACACAGCACCGAGCTGCTCCAGCGCCAGCAGGCGTTCGGCTATACGCAGGAAGACATCGGCAAATTCCTCGAACCGATGGCATCGCTGGGCGAAGACCCGATCGGATCGATGGGCACCGATACGCCAATTGCCGTCCTGTCCAGCCGGAGCCGGCTGCTGTATGACTATTTCAAGCAGAATTTCGCGCAGGTAACCAATCCGCCGATCGATCCGATCCGCGAAGAGCTGGTGATGAGCCTGCTGTCGATGATCGGCCCGCGCCCCAATTTGCTGGGCCATGACGCTGGTACGCACAAACGGCTGGAGGTTAGCCAGCCGATCCTGACCAACCAGGATCTGGCCAAGATCCGTTCGGTCGAAAGCAGCCTCGACGGCGCGTTCCGCACCGAAACCATCGATATCACCTGGAAAGCCTCCAAAGGCGCGAAGGGGCTGTCGTTTGCGCTGAAGGAAATGTGCTGGGCCGCGACCGAAGCGGTGCTGCAGGATCACAACATCCTGGTGCTGTCCGACCGGGCGCAGAGCGAGGGCCGCATTCCGATCCCCGCCGCGCTCGCCACCGCCGCCGTGCACCACCACCTCGTCCGTCAGGGCTTGCGGATGCAGACCGGGCTGGTCGTCGAAACCGGCGAAGCGCGCGAAGTGCACCATTTCTGCGTGCTGGCAGGTTACGGCGCGGAAGCGATCAACCCCTACCTCGCCTTCGAAACGCTGGAGCAGTTGCGCGAGTTGAAATGCCCCGAGTTGACCGCCAAACAGGTCGAGCAGAATTACATCAAGGCAGTCGGCAAGGGCATCCTCAAGGTCATGTCCAAGATGGGCATTTCGACCTACCAGAGTTATTGCGGCGCGCAGATTTTCGACGCGGTCGGCCTCAGCAGCAAATTCGTCGATACCTATTTCACCGGCACCGCAACCACCATCGAGGGCGTCGGCCTGATGGAAGTCGCGGAAGAAGCGGTCCGCCGCCATGGGCTCGCTTACGGCGATAACCCGCTCTACCGTTCGATGCTGGATGTCGGCGGCGTCTATCAGTACCGTCTGCGCGGGGAAAGCCACGCCTGGACTCCGACCAATGTCGCGGACCTGCAGCACGCCGTGCGCGGCAACAACCCGAAGAATTACGCCGATTTCGCCAAATCGATCAACGACCAGGCGGAACGGCTGCTGACCATTCGCGGGCTGATGGAAC
>NZ_JAXMJI010000101.1:0-35772 GCF_034376665.1 Allopontixanthobacter sp.
CAGCCCGTCCCGCCGCAGCCGGGGCAATGGTTGACCTGGCCCTGCCGGTAAACGACGTGATAGCCGCGGCTTTGCTGATGCTCGCGGCCATAGGCAGCGGGCAGCGGATCCTTGATCAGCGCCGCGCCGACCAGCGCCAGCGCCGGCTTTCCATCGGCGCGCTTCATGACTGGTTCCTTTTTTCGTCCGCCAGCGCGGCCAGTACCGAGGGCGGCACCATCACCGGAACGATCGCCATCAGCGCTGGCCCTGTGGCCGCGATCCCGCGCAGGCCGAGCAAGCCGGGGCAGGCGTAAAACATATATTCACCGGTCATTGTTCGGTCTCCGCCAATCCGAATTCGCGCAGCTTTGCGCCAAGCATTGCGGCCAGCTGCTGGTAGAATTCCGGCCCGATCGCCGCGATCTCGCCCGTATCGACGCCGCACAGCCGGAACAGCGCCACGTCGAGCGACCAGTCCTGCGGGATCTTCCCGGCGTCTTTCAGCTTCGCCAGGATCACCTCGCACAGATGCGTGTTCAGCGTCTGGACCGACAGCGCACGGCCGCCATCCACCGCGCGCTGGTGCCACCCGTGGCGCGTCGCCATCGCCTTCAGCGCCTCGATCAGCCGGAACGCGTCCGACTGCCGCGCCCATTCCATCCGCTCGCAGCCGAGCTGCCGCCGGGCGAAGGCTTCGAGCGCCTGTTCGGACGAATTGCGCACCGCGCCGAGATGATAGAGCGAGATCCACAAGGCCCGCGCCTTGCGCGCCATCGGATGCATCGCCGGCCGCGCCGCGCCCGCTTTGGGCAGCGGCTTGAAACCCAATCCCTTGAGCCGGTTGAGCACTTTCTCCAGCTGCGCGTCGCTGCACTGGGTCAGGCTGAAGGTCCCGGCTTCGTCGAAGATCAGCTGGCGGTAATCGTCCTCGTCCATCGCCAGCTGCTTCTTCGCGATCTGCGCCTTGGCGTACATCGACCGGCGGTGCTGCTGCGAACGATCGAATGTCGCTTTGCGGGGCGATGCCGGTGCGGCGGTGGCGGGTTCAGCCATGATCAGCTCCCCCTGTTTCGGCTCCCGATTGAGCCACGAAGCGCGCATAGCGCGAGCGCATCCGCGTGCAGATTGCCGCGAACTCGCTGTCCATCAGGCGCTGCGCCAGCGCCTTCTGGTGAAGGTGAATGATCGACGAGCTGTCGCGCCCGCCCAGGATTGCGCCGATATCGGCGTAGCTGCGCGGTTCGCCCAGATTGCGCATTGCCCAGACGACAAAGCTGCGCGCGAGGACCACCAGCGCCTGCCGCCGCTTGCTGACCAGATCGGCGCGGCTCACCGCAAATTCCCACACCGCCCAGTTCATTGCCAGATCGATCGGGATAGGCCCCTGATCGCTGGCTACCGCCGCGTGCGATTGCTCATGAAGTTCGGCCGTCCATTTCCGTGTCATAATCCTGCTCCTGTTGGTTCGCCGACGATCAGCGCCAGCGCGAGAATATTGGCTGCCAGTCCGAACAGCGCGGCGATGCACCACAGCGCATCCTTGCGCGCTGCGCCGGGGCCGCGTGCGGCGTCCACCGCCTCCCAATTGCGGCGAATATCTTTGATCAGCTGTTTCATGCCGCGATCCACCGGGTTGCGCGGGTCATCTGCGCATCGCGCAGATCCGACACCGACAGCCCTCGCTCTTCGGTGGCGGCGATCATCGAACCCGCCTCGATCAGCTGCTTGCATTCGCGCAAGCCCCCGGCGTCGGGGGTCAGCGCGATCTTCTCCAGATATTTGCGGATGCCCGGATCGACTACGCCCCACGCATCGCAGAAGGTGTAGACATCGTTGCGGGTCGGCATGCGCTGCCAGTGCTTGTGCGCAATCCGGCTGTTGAGCCGCGAGAACTGGTCCTTGTGCCGCCCGGTCTCGATCCGGGCGAGCAGTTCCTCGTTGCCGAGCATGCAGATCCCGACGCCGGTTTCGTCATGCCAGCTGCGGATTTCCTCGATCGCCTCGATGCTCAAATGATTGGCCTCGTCGATGATCAGCAGGCCATTGCGCCCTTTGACCCGGTCGATCACGATCCGCGATGCCTGCGCGGCCACCAAATGGCGCGGCTCCATGCCCAGCGCCTTGTGAACCTCCAGCACCATCTGGATCAGCCGCGAGGTGCTTGGCTTCATCGTCGCGATCCAGCACGGCTGCGCGCGTTCGGCATAATCGTTGATGGTGATCGATTTGCCCGTGCCCGGACCGGTCGCGGCCACGGTGATCCGGCCCATATGGGCGATCTGCAGCAGCGTCTGGATCCGCACGGAAGTATCGGTTTCGAAATAGCCCGGATCGGTCGGCAGCGAATCCTGCCGCTTGTTGCGGCTGTCCACCGCCTGCATGAACTGGAATATCTTGCGCGCGATCCCCATGTTGTCGCCCTGGTACTTGCCCGCGCAGAACGGCTGCAGCGTGCCCGCCGGGATGCCGCATTCCTTGCTGAAGCTGGCCCACGACAAAACCGGCTCGCGCATTTCGCGGTAGCCCACCGCCCACATGCGGACTTCCTCGATATCGACCGGAAAATTCCTCGGATTTATCATTATTGGTCTTCCTCCTATTGTTCATCGACGAGGCGCAGTACGGCCCCGCGCATTCTGTCGAGCGGCGCTTCGCCTGCTCTGGGTTGGGGGCGCGCTTCCGGCTTGCGCATCACCGCCAGGCTGCCCGAATGCCGCACCGGACGGATTGCCCCCGGCTCCGGTATCGCCGGCCGCGCCGGGCTCGGCAGCCGAGCGGCAAGTTCTTCCGCGGCCATCAGATTCTCGGCCTCGGCCCCTGCGCGGATCTGGCTGCGATAATCCTTCAGCCGCTTGCCGGTCGCCCTGGCCCCGGCAATGTCCCCGAAGCCGGTGTCGTCGATCAGCTGCGCGCTGGTCAGATAGCTGCCGTCCTGGCTGTAAACGTGGATTTCATCGTGCAGATTTTCCGGATCGAACCGCACGGTCACCCGCTGACCCGAAAATATGCCGCACTCGGGCGACCAGTAGCGGTTGCCATGCAGCTCGATCTCGCCGGTCTGGCGGTTGACCATCTTCTGGTCCGCCGCCAGCAGCGCCATGCGCAGCTGCTCGGGTGTCGCCTTGCCGACCGGCGAAGCCTTGTAGCTTTCCTCGAACACCTGATCGAAACTGCGCCCGGCATAGCTGCGGCCGCGCCGGCCCAGACGGGCGTTATGCGCCGCGATCCCGGCATCGACATGCGCCACGAAGGTATCCCACTGGATGGCGCGGCTGCCGTAATTCTCCGGCTTGGCCATCGGCGTGTTGCCAGTATAGGCGCCCTCCATCGCCGGGTGCTTGGCGATGTGATCGCACATGTCGCGAAACGCGCGTTCGATCGGCTTGGATTGCCCGCGATAGGGCAGCGCCCAATGCACCTTGATCCCCAGCCCGACCAGCAGTCCGGTCGGTTCCTCGTCGCGGATCTTGAAGCGGAACCGGGTCTTCGTGCCGCCGGTTATCCATTTGCTGGCGAAGCCGCGGCCGTTGTCCAGCGTGCATTCGCGCGGGATGCCGAAATTGCGGAACAGATCCGCGAACGCCAGCCGTGCCAGCGCGGCGCATTCGGTCTCCGCCACGCGCCAGGCCAGTATCTTGCTCGAATGGATGTCCTGGATCGCCACCATCATCGGCCGGATCACCTTGCCCTCGCGCGATGTCACGAAGACGTCGAACTTGTGCCCGTCGACATTGACATGCTCCAGCGCGCGCAGATGGTCGACCGTGCGCCGCTGGGCCGGGATCGATCGCCGCAGCGCCTCTTCCCCTTCGCGGCGCAGCTTGATGATGCGCGGATCGACTTCGCGCTCCACCCGCCGCCTGAAGGTCCGCTCAGAGGCCATTGAGAGGCCGTTTTCAGCCGCATAAGTGGCGGTCCGTTCATAGCAGCTGGTCATCGTCGGCGCGGACAGGCGCAGATAATCGCTCTTGAACAGGCTCCACAGCAGCGGATCCATCTCGGCGGCGCAGCCGCCCCCTTTCCGCCGCGGCGCAATCGCCGGAAGCCGGTCGGCGGCCGCGACGCCTTCGATCGTATTCAGCCAGGCCCACAGGGTGGATTTGCCGACGCCGCGCTGCGCGCTGATTTCCGCAATCGCGGCGGTGCGCGTCAAACCGCTTTGCTCGAGCACCTCGATCTCGTTGATGATGCCAAGGCGGCGGCCTGCTCCGCGCCGCACTGTGGTCGGCTGCTGCTCGAACCAGCGCCAGCCGCCTGCATCCTGATCCGTGTCATCGGCCTGCGGCTCGGCGGCGCAGATTCCGCGGCGGACAAGCTCCAGCCGGGCGGCGGCAGGCAGCAGCGAGACATGGAATTCCAGCCCTCCGCCACGGCCCTGCCGCGGCCGCACCAGCAAGGCGCCATCCGCTCCGCTGCGCAGGGACCAGCGATCTTCCTGCGCCCGTCGGGTGATGGACCGCTTGTCGCCCGGCATGCCCGGCAAACCCAGCTCGGCCAGATCGGCAGCGGAAAACCATGTCCGGAACCCCGAAACATCGGAAGTTGCGGCAGCCGCCTGGCGCGGTGCGGCGATGGGTGCTTTAGTTGCCACGTGGCGTGTCCCCCCGGATCAGGGGCGCATCGCCCTTCAGTTTGCGCAATTCCTCGTCGATCGCCTTCTTCTGCTGCGACAGATGGCCGATTCGCGCGGTCTTGATTTCGTCTCCGACCAGCAATCCCGCGCCGATTTCGCGCATGATCGGATCGAGCAGATCGTGCCGGTCGGTCACGGCGATCAGCGCCAGCAGGCGGCTGAAAGGCACCTTGTGATCTTCTCGCGCGGGGCTGGAATAGGCATCCAGCATCGATCGGCTGACATCCTCGCCCAGCAGCATGCTCATCCGCGCAGCAATGATCTCGCGCGGCCGGCAATCGCTCGCCAGGATTGTGCCGACCATGCAGCAGATGCGCTGCTCCAGCCCCGCCAGCGACGCATCGGCGCGCGCTGGCTGCGGCGCTTCGAACGCAAAGCCGATCTGGTCAGGGTGCGCCTTCGCCTTAGGCATTGGGTGCCCCGTCATGCTGGACGCCATCGAGCAGCCGCCCGGCCTTCTTCTTGCCAATCTTGGCGTGATCTTCCGTTGTCTGACACAGGAACAGATCGCGACATGGCTGCCGTGGAAGGTCAAACTCGCGCTCGGCCTCATCCAGCGGGAACCATTCACCCCATTGCTTGAAGTGAAACGGCACCCCGGCATCAGCGCACTGATCGCGCAGGCTCCGCGCCCAGTCGGGTTGCATCGGGCGCGCGCCGGAGCCGCTCTCGCCGCCGACGATGATCCAGTCGAGGCCGGGCAACTGACGATCGCAGCCGCAATCTTTGCGCGGGAAGTGACGTGAGCAGTAGTGAGAAAGCGGTCCGTGCAAACGGCCGAGACTCAGGTCCACCGGCCCAAGCAACGGCTCGCAGGACAGGAACCGCACGGCGGCTGGCGTGGCGAGCAAATGCGGAATGCGCTCATCGGCGCGCTTCTGATCCTCGACGCTCGTGCCCAGCCAGACGTTCGGCAGGAAGCCTTTGCCGTGGATTTCCTGCCAACCCTGATAGACGTTGCCGTTGTAAAGCGGGCTCGGCTTCATTTCGTTCAACAAGTGCGCGACACGTCTTAGGTTGGCCCGATGACAGCAATACTCCCGCATCCGCTCGGGCCTCTTGGTCAAAACCATGTGCCGGTGCTGCGGGGTCAGCGCCATCACCGCGAACTGCCGATCGATCACGTCATCCGGCACGCTTTCATGGAACAGGTCGCCATGCGCGTTCCAGAAGATCGCGCGGGGCTTCTTCCAGCCCAGCACGGTATCCAGCACCTTGTCATTCGTGCGGATCTCGCCGGTCCAGACCATCCCGCCCTTGCTCTGCCGGGTCAGCCCGGCACGAACGGGGAACCGGTGCGCCTGTTTCATCGCATAGCAATGGGTGCAACCGGGGCTGACGACGCTGCAGCCGTTGACATAATTGGCCGTCGCGTCCGCCCATTCGATCTTGGTCTTGTCGGCCATGATCAGTCCCTCATCATCCAGGGTTCGCTTTTCGGGCCGCGGGCCGCGTCGTCCGGCATCCCGCCGCGCTTCGCCAGCAGGCGGGCCTCGGTCTGCTTCCAGCACTCCCGCGCCTCGCGCCGGGCGATCTCGGCGGCGGCTTCCGCCGGGGTGCAATCCAGCTCCAGCGCCAGCGTGAACGCCTTGCGGTGTGCGCGGTAATGCTCTGCCAGGGACGCCATCAGACAAGCTCCTTCGTCAGTTTCTCGATCGACTGCAGGTATGCGGCATGGGCGGCGGCGCGCTGGCCGTCCCGCTGGTTGCGCAGCACGTTCAATCGGGCAGCGATCGCGGCAGGATCGCTCGCCTGCGAAAGACGCGCGATCACGCGGTGGCGGTCGATCCGCTGGCGGCGCTTGTCGAAGCGAAGCAGCAGATCGTGCCATGGAAAGCAGGTGAAGTGACGCTCGCGGACGAGATCGACCCGCGCCACCCCGAAATCGGTGCGGTCGCGGTAGAAGATCAGGTCACCCGCGCGGGGCTCGATCTCGGCCTGGCGCGTCATTGGCCGTTGCCTATCGGGACGAAGTAAAGCGGCGCTCCGTCGGGCGCCCGCGGAATTGCGATATCGGTCAGCAGCTCGATCGAGCGCGGGGACTGATAGCCGGTGCGGACCAGGCCGCGCTCCTGGATGGCGCAGACGAGCCGGAAGGTCGGGCTTTTTGATACCCCGCCCATCCCCGTTGCGATCTCCTGCAGCGTCGGGGATTTCCCGCGCGCAAGCTGGAATCCGCGCACGAAGCGCAGCGCGTCCATCTGGCGAGGCGTGGCGGAGAAAGCCATCAGGCAATCCCCTCGATTGGATCGTCGAACCGCGGCAGCCAGATGCTGCGCGTGTCGCCGGGAGCGGTCGGACGGCGCACGTCCCACACCAGCGCGCAGTAATCGATCTGCCCGCCGCGGTAGGCGCGACTACCCATGGCCTCGATCAGGTCACCTGGCGGCATGGATGGGCGCTGCATGAAATAGAGCACCTGCTGCGGCGGATGATCGAACCGGAACAGCCGCCCGCGAACCTTGCCGCCGGACAACCATTTGATCGGGAACAGCGCCACCACGCGGTGCGTCGCCAGCTGCAACGCATGGCGAACGAACGCCTCGCCGATGCCCTTGATGTAGCTGTAAGGCGGGTTGAAGAAGATCGAGCACGGGCTTTCCGGCGGCGCGCTCTGCTCCAGGAAGTCCCCGCTGAAATAAATCGGCCGGATCAGGAAATCGTCATAGGCGACGTTCTCGACCAGGTCGGACAGATATATCCGGCCGAAGCCCCACGATTCCAGCCGTGATCCGGAATGGCCAAAACCGGCGCAGGGATCCCAGATCGCGGCATCGTCGGCCAGCTCGGGATCGGTCCCGATCTGCCGCATGATCATGTCCCATTCCCAGCCCTGCTCGACATACCAGTCGAGCGGATGCCGGTGCGACGCCTTGGTGCGGGTGAGTTCACCCGACATCGACTGATCCCGGATCAACGCGTGCCGCCGGCGAGCGAGGCCTGTTTTCTAAGCGGGCCGCGAGCCTGCGAAGCCAAATACCCCAATGGTCGATTCGCCGGTTGTGCTCATAAAATGGTGCACGCTCGGCTTCGCTAAAGTGCCAACGATAGATTGCGCTATCGCCGCCGATATCGTTGTGCGTCCAACCGATGATCTCGTAACCAAAACACTCGACCGGGATGTACCTGGTTCCCACCCATTCAGCTGCAAGGCGAAGTTGGGCTGCTATAGCCCGTTTGACGGCTTTCATATCGGTGTCTCCTCGTCGAGCAGCTGGCGCAGCCGGTCCTTCATGTCGCCCGTCAGCATGGTCACGAAGCGCGGCAGATATTCCCGCTTCGCCGCGATCGACAACCGGCCCCAGCTATCGCTGATCGTGCTGGCGAATTTGACGTCCTTGGTCGGCGGAGCGACCTTTTCATGGTCGATCCGCAGCCGGATGCGCGCGATGTCCGCGCTCATATCCTTGTCGTCCAGCAGCAGCGCGATCACGTCGCGGCGTTTGGCCTCGTCGCGAACCTGCGCGATGGCTTTCAGCTGGCTGGCGTTGTCGCCCACCACCGGATGGTTCGACAGCGCCTCGATCAAATCCGAAAACGGCTCTATCAGCAGGCGGTAAAGCGACAGATCATTGTGGATCGTGCGCCTCGACATGCCGAGCGCATCGCCGACCGAATCTTCCCATCCATATACGTGTGCAAAGTTTGCACACGTATCTTCAGTGTCGTCTTTCAGGGCGTTCTCGACTGTCGTTTCGCCCGCTTTTACGCGGCCCCAGCGGGCCTTCACGGCCAGCTGCTGCTGCTTCAGTCCGCCATGTTCGCGGGCAATCCGTTCCTGAGCCGCCTGGACCAGCGCAGCCGTGAACTTGGCACGCTCGATCGGGCCGAGCGGGCGGCGGTGCAGATTCTCGCTCGCTTCCAGATCGACCATGTCTTCCGGCTTGCCGATCACTTCCAGCGCCCAGATCACATTGCCTTCCAGCTCCGCGCCGCGCAGCCGGTGCCGGCCGGTCACCAGTGCCCATGGCTGCGGGTGCGTTTTGGTCGGCTTGCGCGCCGCCACCTTGATCAGGTCGCGCTGGCCATCGACCGCCATCAGCCGCCCCAGGGCAACCGCCTTGTCCTCGTGCAGGAAGCCAATCCGCTCCGGCACGAAGATGTCGGCGGGCTGCAGCTGCATGACTTCGGCATTGGCAAAGAACAGGGGGTCCGCGCCGCTCATTTGACCGCTCCACTTAGACGATGCGCGCCGTCATTCGGTCCGGTAGCCTCCGGATCATCGACACAGGGGGACGACGATGCACGAGACGGATCTGCAAGAATGGGACCGCCTGCCTTCAGGCGAAATTGAAAGCGAACTGTTGGGCGGGTTTGAAGTTGCCGCTGGCCCGAACTGGGTGCTGCTCCGGCTGGAGCTTGCCCTGGAAGATGGCCGCACGGGGACGGCACAGCTGCGAATGCCGATACCCCAAGCACATCTTCTGGCCGCAGCCCTGGAATTTCGAGCAGGGGAAGCGGGTTCCACCGCGCCGCATGGCACCGCGTGAATGGGGCGCTCATTTGCCCCTTTCCCTTGGACGATGCGCGCTCCCAGGCAGAACGAAATGTGCCCCCCGGAAAGATCACGCCGATACCGCCTTGCGGCCAGCGGCTCTCATTCGCTGGCGGGCTATGTCGGCTTCTGCCTCCATTTCGGCGACCGACTTGTATAGCTTTTCGACCGTCAGGATCGGTGCGCCTGTTGGGTTCGGGTTCCTTTCGGTCTTCTTCCACCTGAAGAAGGTCGATGGGTGGATGCCCGCCCGCGTGCACGCTGCACTGATAGTAAAGCCGGACAATTTGGCCCGCTCTTCTAGACTCACGATGATTGATTGCTGGTCCATATGATGTGCATTATCTGCATATCTGCACATCTTCAACAGCGAATCTGCATTTCTGCATATTTTTATGCATACTCATTATCGCTAGTGCTCGACGATGGATGAGTTGGAGCAAGACCGGCGCTTACTTGAAGCCCTGATTGCCTATTCAGGCACGACGGCGGCCAAGGTGGCAAGCAAGGCGCGAATTGCGCCATCCACTTTGCATCGACCGCTCAACGGATCGGCGACCACGCGCCTCGGGCGCACCACTCTCAATAAGCTGCAAGAGGCCTATCCCGGCTTCCCCGGCTGGAACCGGGCATCTGAGCGGCAGATGTCATTCAAGCACGAGGAATCCGTCCACGACGACACCATAGAACTCGAGCAGATCGATCTGCGCTACGGCCTCGGCGGCACTTTTGCCGACAGTCCGGTCGAGGTCGAACGCCGGTCATTTTCCCGCGAATGGCTGCGGTCGATCACCAACATAGCGCCGCGCCATCTGTTCTGGGCGATCGGCGATGGTGACAGCATGGAGCCGACAATCCGCAGCGGCGAAATCCTGCTGATCGATCGGTCGCAGGAATCACCGCGCATGGACGATCGTATCTGGGCGCTTACGCACGGAGAAATTGGCATGATCAAACGCCTCCGGCATTTGCCCGACGGAACGGTCGAGCTGCACAGCGACAATCACCTGGTCCGGCCCCAGGCTGCAGCCGACGGCGAATTGCACATAATCGGCCGCGTCGTGGCCGTCGTGAGGAGGTTATGACAATGAACACTCTTAAATTTGCGATGGTCGCCTTTCTGGTCTCTGCGGCAGCGATCGCACAGGCCAACCAAACCGACAAATTCAACCTCCGTTGCACCGGGACCACGCAGTCTGCCAGCAACGCAGGCAAGAACTCTGAAGCATATGAGGCAATATACCGCGTGGACCTTGCTCAGGGTAAATGGTGCGAAAGCGATTGCGAGGCAGTTCATCAGATCGCGGGAGTGCAGCCAACTCAGATCACCCTGCAAGAGGATGAGAAGGATACTCCATCGGAGCAGTCGCACCTAAGCAATTTCATTCACCGCGATACTGGCGAGCACTTCATATATTCGGGTGCAAAAATGCATACTTTTGGCATCATCGTCACGATCGAAAGCCGCGGCAAATGCCAGCGCGAAGACTTCACTGGCTTCCCTGTATTTGAGACGAAGTTCTAACCGGGCTGCAGTGCCATGAAGGGCCACCTCTACGTCGTAGACGAGCTCGGCAACGAGATCGAAGGGTCGCGGCGCTCCGTCGCGCATTGTAAGGACGTGGCCGGCATCGCCGATATCCGGCGCGAGCTCGAAGCGGCCTGCGGCGAAGGATGCATGGTGCTCGACAGTGAGGTCGACCGGCTGGCCGACCGCGAATGACCGGCCCATATTTCTGCCCCAGTTCGGCTCTCCGGGCCACCCCCCGATCCGGCCTGCAGTGGTGCCTAATGCGCGCATTCCTGCGGCTTTGCGCAAACTGGGACTCGAAATCCGAACTGGGACACGCTTTGCCCCACTTAATCAGCGCTCACGATCCGCTTAATGGCCCTTCAGGACCCTTTCAGAAGCCGGTTTTTGGCGGAAATAGGTGCCTAAGAAGCCATTCACGAGGATTCCTCTTAAACGCCCGGACTCCAGCCAATCCTGTCCGTCCATCGTCTAAATGGGCTTCGACTCTAGACAATGAAGCCGAACGCCGATTTTTTGGCACCCACCCCCAAACCCGCGCATTTCTGCCATTCCAATCCCACCAAATCCCACCTGACCCCGCAAAATCCCGGCTACCAGCCACTCTAACTCCTCGTGTCAACTAACAACGGAGGTCGATCGAGAGACGTGCCGAAGGGGAGACGGGTCTTGCCCGGCGATGCTGCCGCACCTAAAGGCGCTCGATGCAAGTTCCCCCTGACAACACGCCGCCCTCAGGGCTGCCCGCAGCGGTGGCCGCTTACGTGATCTGGGGCTTCCTGCCGCTTTACCTGATCCTGGTCAAAACCGTTCCGGCGCTGGAATTTGTCGGCTGGCGGATCATCTGGACCGTTCCCATCTGCCTGGTGATCGTAGCGCTACGGCGGCAAGGCGCGGAGCTGCGCAAAGCCGTCGGAGACCGCCGCGCAATGGTCATGCTAACCGGCAGCGCGCTGCTGATCGGCATTAACTGGCTGGTCTATATCTGGGCGGTCCAGTCGGGACACGTGCTCGCGGCCAGCATGGGCTATTTCATCAATCCGCTGGTCAACGTGCTGCTGGGTACGTTGCTGCTTAAGGAAAAGCTGAGCCGCCCACAGTGGGCCGCGGTTGCCATTGCCGCCGCCGGCGTTTCGCTGCTGCTCGGCGGCGCATTCACAACCTTGTGGATCAGCCTGTCGCTCGCCCTCAGCTTCGGCACCTACGGCTTGCTGCGCAAACAGGTCGCGGTCGGTTCCCTGCCCGGCCTGACGATCGAATCGGCGATCCTGCTCGTCCCGGCACTTGGCGTCGCCTATTACTACAGCACCACTCCGGCAGGGTCGGCCTTCGGCCAGGATGCAGCGATGAGCCTGATCATCATGCTCGGCGGGGTGCTCACTGCAGTTCCGCTGCTGCTGTTCGCAATTGCCGCGCGGAGGATGGATTATTCGACGCTCGGATTCATCCAGTTCATCGCGCCGACGATCGCCTTCCTGCTCGGCCTGTTCGTATTCCGCGAGGAGTTACGGCCCATTCAGCTGGCCAGCTTCCTGCTGATCTGGACGGCGCTGGCGGTGTTCGTATGGGATCTGATGGCACGGCGAAACCTTGCGAAAATTGCCACCCGGCTCTGACTAACCGGCAAACCGCCAGCCAAGCGTAGTCCCAGCATGGAAGGGCACTATTCCCGACCCATGGGCGTCCACCAAAGCAGGCACCTCCACGTTCGCGCGTTCGAGCGTCACCGTGCCTTCGTTCAGCGGCAGCCCATAGAACCGGGGACCGCTTTCGGAGGCAAACGCCTCGAGCCGGTGCAGCGCGCCCTCTTCCTCGAACACGGTTGCGTAGCTCTCGAGCGCGAAGGGCGCATTGAAAATCCCGGCACAGCCGCAGGAGCTTTCCTTGGTGCTGACTTCGTGCGGCGCGCTGTCGGTGCCGAGGAAATATTTCGGCGAACCCGATGTCGCCGCTTCGCGAAGTGCGAGGCGGTGTAGCTCGCGCTTAGCCACGGGCAGGCAATAGGCGTGCGGGCGCATTCCGCCGACCAGCATCGCGTTGCGATTGATGTGGAGATGCTGCGGGGTAATGGTGGCCGCGACATTGTCGCCGGTATCCTCGACAAATTGCACCGCATCGCGCGTGGTGATGTGTTCGAAGACGATCTTCAGCGCAGGCAGATCGCGCACCAGAGCGGACAGGATGCGGTCGATAAACACCGCTTCCCGGTCGAAGATATCGACGTCGCTATCGGTCACCTCGCCATGTACCAGCAGCGGCATTCCGATGTCCTGCATCCGCTCCAGAACTGACCGGATTGCGCCGATATCGCTGACGCCGTGCGCGGAATTCGTGGTTGCGTTGGCGGGATAAAGCTTGGCCGCAGTAAACACGCCGCTGGCAAAACCGCGCGCGAGTTCGTCCGGATCACTGTCGTTGGTCAGGTAGGCCGTCATCAGCGGCGTGAAGTGCATTCCGGGGGGCACAGCGTCCAGAATGCGCGCACGATAGGCCTCGGCCGCCGCAATGGTGGTTACCGGCGGCGACAGATTGGGCATCACGATGGCCCGGGCGAATTGCCGCGCGGTATGGCCGACGACGCCGCGCATGATGTTGCCATCGCGCAGGTGGACATGCCAGTCGTCAGGCCGGCGCAGGGTCAGTGGGGTAGGTTCTGCCATGCGCTGCTTCCTAAGCCGTGCAGGCAGGGGTTGTCACCCGAATCTCGAAGCCGACCCGATCAAATTCTGGTGCGGACCAGCAGCGGCTTGAACAGCTCGCGGCTCGGCCGCACGAGGATGACCATAACGCCGGAAACGGCAATCAGTGCGCCGACCAGCAATTGCAGCCCCACTTCGTCGCCGGTAATCGCCGCTCCGGCCACGATCGTGAAAATCGGCGTCATCAAGGTCAGCGGCGCAATCAGATTGGCGTCGTGATCGCGCAGCAGACGGAAATAGACGGTATGGGCGAATACCGACACGACCAGCGCGGAAAACGCCAGCCCCGCAGCAAAGCGCCACCCGCCCGCCGCGACCGACGCAGCCTGCCCGCTTTCCGTAAGGGCGCTTAGCGGGAGGAGGACAATCGCGGACACCAGACCCGCCCATGCCTGCAGCCGCAGCGGCGGCAGTTCGATGGTCTTGAGCCATACCGATCCCAGCGCACCGACGATTGCCGAAGCGCCCACGAAAATCAGGCCCACGCTGCTCGACCAGCCGCTGGGCGAGGCGATCGCTACCGCGACACCAAGGAAGGACAACGCGATCCCTATGCCGCGCCGCCAGCGGACCTTTTCCTTGAGGATGAGGATTGCGAATACCACCGTCAGCGGCGCGCCGGACAGGCTCACTACGGCTGCTGCAGAAGGCGTCGCGTCGCGTAAACCAACGAAAAGCAGGCCGAAGGATCCACCACTTATCATGAAGGTTATGAGCGCCACCCACGGCCATCTTGAGGGAACCGGGCGCAAATAGCGGGCCAGCACCAGGACCACGACCAGCGAACGCAGCGCGGCGAACCACAGCGGCGGCACCCCCAGCCCGTCCACCACCAGCCGGCTGACCACCACATTGAGTGCCCAGAGGATACATACGAAGGTCAGGAGGAAGAAGCTGCGGGCGGACATCTGCGGCCCCATAGCAGCACTATTTGCGCTGCGGCCAGAGCCGTTGCTTTTTCCGGCAGAAGGTCCACCTATGCCACATGGAAGCAACCCGACTGTTCGACCGCGCCGTGATCCGGCTGTCTCCGCAAGACGAAAACGAGGATGTCGCAGCGTTTCTTCAAGGCCTTGTCACCAACGATGTTACCGGATCCCTGCCGGTCTGGGCGGGACTGCTGAGCGCGCAGGGCAAGGCGATGTTCGATTTTCTGGTGTGGCCCGGCGAAGACGGTTCGCTGCTGGTCGATTGCGAAGCGGCCGCTGCGGATGATCTGGTCAAGCGGCTGTCGCTCTACCGGCTGCGCCGCAAGATCGCGATTTCACGCGATCCATCTGTCGCAGTTCACTGGCAGGCCAAGGCGGCGGACGGCATACCAGATGGCGCAGTGGCCGATCCGCGACTGCCGGAGCTTGGCAGCCGGTGGCTCGCCCCCGCTTCGGACGCCGACACGCCGGCCGACGCCGCCTGGCGTGCCCACCGGCTGAGCCACGGGGTGCCGGAAGGACGAGCGGACCTGGGCGATATTCTCTGGCTCGAAACCAATGCCGCGGAACTGAACGGCGTTTCGTTCCAGAAAGGGTGCTACGTCGGGCAGGAGAATACGGCGCGAATGAACTGGCGGCAAAAGGTCAACCGGCGGCTGATTGTGGTTCCGTTGACCGAGTCGGACAGCAAGCGCCGCAAGGCTGCCTATCCGGACCTCGACCTCGCGCTCGACCACCGCCGGGTGGCGGAAATTCCCGCCGATCTGGCGCCGCCCTGGATGCAGCTGCAACTGCAGAACGACGCACCCGGCGCGTAATCACCCGGCGTCGGCCCCCTCCTCCACCGAAGCGGTCAGCATCCGTTCGGCGCGGTCACGCACGGCACTGCGGGGAAGGTTCAGCGATTTCGCCAGCGCGGCCCCCATCAACGCGTCGCCCAACGCCAGCAGCACCAGCGTCAGCGTTTCTTCATGCACCCGCATCTCGCTGATCCGGCCATGGCTCGCTTCTTCGGGGGCGATTTCGTCGACCAGCGCGTGGATTGCCTCGACAATCGGATCGAGCGCGTCCTCGTTTCCGGTCAGCAGCATCCAGCCGGCCAGCGCGCCGGCGCCTTCCTTGTCGAACGCGTCGAATGCCAGATCGACCACTTCGCGCGGAGTGCCCAGCCCCGCCCGGCTGGCCCGCACCGCATCCTTGATCGTTTCGCACACAGTCCAGGCCAGATGTTCCGCCAGCGCCTTCTGCAGCCCGGAAGCAGAGCCGAAATGATGCAGCAAATTGGCGTGCGTGCGCCCGATCCGTCCCGCCACGGCCTTCAGTGTGACCGATTGCGGCCCGCTTTCGATCAACAGGAAACGCGCCGCCTGCAGCGCAGCAGCGCGGGATTCTTCGGGCGAGAGGCGTCTGCGGTTGGTCATTGACGTAAAATCCCCCGGCTGTCGGCGCTATTAAACGCAGAGGTAGAACGCACGTCAGGGTTCCACAAGGTCGTTCCGGCACCGATCCTTATTGACATTAGTGTCAGTAGTGAATATCCAGAGATTGAACACAATCTCGGAAATTTGCCATGAACGCCCCCGTCAGTTTCGATCTCGCCCCTACGTCCCGCAGTCCCGCCGACCTCGCCATCGTGGTCCGTGACCGGCGGTTCGGCCGTGATATGGCGGCGAAGCGCTGGTGGCTGAACGGCGATCCGGTCGCCTCGGCCTGGTTCAATGCGCTGTCCGCCACCTTCCCCCGCGGCGAGGCGTTTTTCATCGAATCGGTCAAGGCCCACCGCGACGACGCCTCGCCCAAGCTGGCGGCGGAAATCCGCGCCTTCGTGAAGCAGGAAATCAACCACACCCGCGAACATATCGTGTTCAACAAGCTGGCCGAAAGCGCCGGCTACGACATCGGCTTCATCGACCGCCGGGTGGAAGAAATGCTCGCCCTGACAAAGGGGCGGCCGCAGATACTCAATCTGGCCGCGACGATGGCGCTGGAACATTTCACCGCCATGTTGGGCCACGAACTGCTGTCGAACCCCTCCCATCTGGAAGGCGCGGCGGGCGATCTGGGCGATTTGTGGCGCTGGCATTCGGCAGAAGAAGTCGAACACAAAGGCGTGGCCTACGACACCTGGTTGCACGCAACGCGGGACTGGAGCCGGTTTCGCCGTTGGAAGGTCAAATCGCTGCTTATGCTGATCGTCACCAAGCGATTCATTGGCCACCGCGTTGGCGACATGGCGCAATTGCTGGCGCAGGACGGGCTGACGGGCTTCAAATGGAAATTGAAGATTGCCGCCTATCTGCTGTGGAAGCCGGGCTTCCTGCGCCGCATCGCCCCGCAGTGGTTCGCCTATTTCATGCCGGGATTTCACCCGTGGAACCATGACGACCGGCCGCTCATCCGGGTCTATGAAAGCGAATTTCCCGACGCAGTGATGCCGGCGGAGTAATTTCCGGACCCTTCAGCCGGACGCGCGCGGCATTACGCCGCGCGCTGCGGCATTTGCGAATCCTCGTCGAGATCGCGGACATAGACCGCCGCATTGGCAGCCTCGCCGCGGGCCAGGCAGTGGTGTGGCTCCACGCGCCCGGTCGGCCGGAAGCCCGCTTTGCGCAGCACCCTTCCCGACGCCGGATTATCGAGGAAATGGCTGGCCACGACCTGGTGGTGACCGAGCATCCGGGCGATCTCAAGCACTGCATTGGCTGCTTCGGTGGCGTAACCCTGCCCCCAATAGGGGCGTGCGATCCAATAGCCGAGCTCGGCCTTTCCACCATGATCGGCGAGACCGGCGCAGCCGATCACCGCGCCATCTTCCGAAGGCTGGGTCAGCAGGAATGCCGGATAGGCGGGGTCTCGCAGAAGCGATACGAAATCGCGCGCATGGTCCCGCGTGTAGGGCCATGGCGCAGTCGCCAAATTGCGGGTGATCCCTTCGTCGGCAATGCCCTGCCAGATGTCCTGGCAATCCTCCGGCCATGCGGGCCGCAGGAACAGCCTGGGGCTGCGATAGAACATGGAACGTCTCTCCTTTCGCCCCGCTCCGACCTAACTGTGCCAGTTAGGGTCTTTGCGTGACAATCCCATTGCGGCGAAAGCGTTTTTCGCCAGTCCGAGACTCGTTTGCGCCCGGAAATCGCACGAGGGAGAAACGATAAAAGGGAGACCGGCCCCCTTGAAACAAGGTGGCCCATTCTCCCTCTTCGGTGCCGGTACGAACCGGCTGGGCCATCCTGTCGGACGGCCCTGGTAGTGGAACGTCCGGTTATTCCGCGGCTTGTGCCATCACATCAACAGACACATATTTGCGGCCTTGTTTGCCGGAGTGGAATCGCACGCGGCCTTCTGCGGTCGCGAAAAGAGTGTGATCCTTGCCGAGGCCGACATTCGCGCCCGGGTAGAACTTCGTTCCGCGCTGACGCACGAGAATATTGCCGCCGATCACTTCCTGACCGCCGAACTTCTTCACACCAAGGCGGCGACCTGCCGAGTCGCGACCGTTGCGGGATGAACCGCCTGCTTTTTTATGTGCCATCTCGTATTACTCCGAAGTCTTGCGACTTATTTCTTGTCTGCGGGTTTGGCAGCCGGCGCTTTCTTGGCGGCAGGCTTCTTTGCAGGAGCCTTCTTCGCCGGAGCAGCTTTCTTGTCGGCTGCCTTCTTTTCGGCAGGGGCCTTCTCGGCAGCGGCCTTGGCCGGTGCAGCCTTCTTCGCCGGTGCCTTCTTCTCCGGAGCAGCCTTCGCTTCTTCGGCAACCGGCGCAGCTTCCTTCTTCGGAGCGGCAGCCTTCTTGGCCGGAGCCTTGCTGTCACCGACCGAAAGGATGCGCAGCAGCGTCAGTTGCTGACGGTGCCCGGCCTTGCGGCGATAATTGTGCCGGCGACGCTTCTTGAAAACGATCACCTTTTCGCTCTTGGCCTGTGCGATGATTTCTGCCGAAACAGCAACCTTCGATGCGTCCGCGATCGAATCGCCTTCACCGGCGAGCAGGACATCCCCCAGCGGTACCGTGTCACCGGCTTCTCCGCTGAGTTTTTCAACGGCGATCTTGTCTCCGGCAGCAACCCGGTATTGTTTGCCGCCTGTGCGCACGACTGCGAACATGGTGATTTCACTTTCAATATAAAATGCAGTGCCGACCCCGTAAAGGAACCGGCGCGACCAAGGAACCGCAGATTGCGGACCCCGGAAAGATCGGAGCCGTTAAGGTATGATCGCCGTCAAGTCAACGCCGAACTCGGGTTTTGCCGGGCGATCCATATGTATTCCGGCTTCCCTGTATCGGCAGTGCTGGTCTAGCACCAAGTGCGAGGGTAAGAACCCAGCGATGATACACATTGCCCCTTGCTTTCGCTCGCCCGGACTGACCCTTGGCCTGGCCGCAACTCTGCTGTCCGGTTGCGCGAGCGACACGTCGGTTTACCCTTCCCTGGCGGTGCGCGATGTCGAGCGGATCCATGGCTCGTTTCAGTCTAGCCAAACCCCGGCGGCACCGCTGCCCGAATCGCCTCCCTCGGCGGATCTACTGGAACGGCTGGCGCAGTTGCAGAGCGCCGCGGCTAGCGCGCATCGCCTATTCATGGCCGCTGTGCCGGAAACGGAGCGCCTGCTGGCTGCGGCGGCGGGGACGGATGTTACCAGCAACCGCTGGGCCACTGCACAAGTGGCTTTGTCGAGCCTCGAATCAGCCCGCAGCCAGGCGGCAGTGCCGCTCGGTGATCTCGACCTGCTGCACGCCGACGCCGCGATCGAACTGCAGCAGCGCGAGGTCATTCAGGAGGTCCGTGCTGCCGTGACCGCGCTTATTGCAGAAGAAGACGCAATTCTGGCCGGGTTGCGGGGCAGACTGCGGTAGCGCAGAATGCCCCGCAATAGTTGGCCCGCAATGCTTGGCGGACCTAAATGAGGGCGGCAATGGTCACGATAGCCAGCGCCCACAGGACAATCAGGACCGGCAGGATCAGCATCTGTACGGTAGCCTCTCCGGCGGACAGACGCCCCGTCAGAGTGGAGATTCCGCCCCGGCTGAACTGCCCTGGCGACATGGCTCGCTTGGCGCTGCCGGGTGCCATGCGGGTCCAGGCTGCGGGAACCCCGAAGAACCCGGCGATCAGGGTCACGATGATCGCCATCGGAATTATCAATCCGGGGCTGGAAAATGACGTAGCCAGAATGGCGAGAAACGCGAGATAGCAGGCGGCGGTCGCGACATAGAGTCCGCTCGGCAATTCGAAGCTGCGATCCACCTGCACCGGCTGCGCCACTTCGATAATTGCTGGAATTGCTACGACATTTGCCTGGTCGGCGATCACTTCGCGGGTGAGGTGTTTGGACATGGTCAATACTCCCTTGAACCGGGGAGATCCTTGCACTCGCCAGCCCGGCTGCGCTTTGACACAGGTCAAATCGAACGGATTTTATGCTGGTGGCGGAACTTCCCAGCGCGCCAGACCGGCATGATCTTCGGCGCGCGGTTCAATCCAGTGCCAGCCGTCGGCGCGCTTTTCCCGTTTCCAGAACCACGCGGCGCTCTTCAGGTGGTCCATGCAGAAATCCACGGCATCTATGGCATCGCGGCGGTGCCGGGCGGCGGCGGACACGCACACGATCGGTTCGCCGGTCCGCAGGATTCCGATCCGGTGGACCATCAGCAGCCCCATGAGATCGAACCGGCCGAACGCACGGTCCGCCAATCTGTCCATGCCGGGCAGTGTGAGCGGCTCGTAATGGATCAGTTCGAGCGCCTCGGCTCCGTCGTCGCCGCGCACCTCGCCAACAAAGGTGCAGACCCCGCCCAGCCCCGGATTGGCTTGAGTGAATGGCCCGATCAGCGAACCGGGGATGAACATTTCGGTCAGCAAGCGAATATCGCGCATGGCCGATCGTCAACCCCCGCTGACCGGCGGCAGCAGAGCGACCTCGTCCCCGCCGACTGCGCGGAGAGATTTCTTGTCGGTCAGCACCCGTCCGGAGCAGGCGACTTTGACCCGTTCGCCGGGCAGTAGCTCGGCCACGGCGGGCGCGACCGCCTCGAGCAAGCCTGCCCAGTCGAGCGGTGCCGGGACGCTGATCGCGTCCGTCCCGGCGAGATCGGCTAGCGGCCCGAGAAAGAGCACCCGCACCAGCATTTCAGCCGCCCGTCATCGACATATGCCGTGGCTGCGCCGGAGCAGCGCCGCGGGTGTCAATCCGGAAATGGTGCTTCTCCGGCTTGATCCGCATTGCCTCGTCCAGTGCTGCTTCGAGCCGGAACTCGGGATCGGCTGAGCGCAACGCCGCCCGCAAATCGACCTGCTCCCCGCCCCCGAGACAGGGGTAAAGCTGGCCCGTCGCGGTCACCCGCAGGCGGTTGCAGCCCTCGCAGAAATTATTGGACAGGGGGGTGATCAGGCCGAGCCGCCCGCCGGTTTCCGCCACATCGAAATAGCGCGCCGGGCCGCCGGTCCGGTGATTGGATGGGCTTAACGTCCAGCGCGCGTCAAGCCGGGCCTTCACTTCCCCGAGCGGCAGGTAATGATCGATCCGGTCGCCATCGACCTCGCCCAGCGGCATGGTTTCGATGAGGGTTACATCGTGCCCCTGCCCATGCGCCCAAGCGATCAGATCCGGCAATTCGCCCTCATTCAGCCCCTTGAGCGCGACAGTGTTCAGTTTGACCTTGAGACCGGCCGCCTGCGCCGCCGCGATTCCGTCCAGCACTTGGGATAGCTGGTTGCGCCGGGTCAGCTGTTCGAACAGCGCCGGATCGCGCGTGTCGAGCGAGACGTTTACCCGGACAATTCCCGCCGCCGCCAACGCATCGGCGTGGTCTGCCAGCCGGGTGCCGTTGGTTGTCAGCGTCAGTTCGTCGAGCCCGTAGCCCACCTCCCGTCCGAGCGCCCTCACCAGGTCGATCATGTCGCTCCGGACCAATGGCTCGCCGCCGGTCAACCGGATCCGGCGAACGCCGCGCGCGATGAAGGCCAGCGACAGCCGGTGCAATTCCTCCAGCGACAGCACTTCCGCCCGCGGCAGGAATTTCATCTTCTCCGGCATGCAATAGGAACAGCGCAGGTCGCAGCGGTCGGTCACCGACAGCCGCAGATAGGTAATCCGGCGCTGGAACGTATCGACCAGCGGGCGGGCGGCGGCCAATGGCGAGGCGGCAGTTCCTTCCATGCCGCTAATGTGCCGGATTTCCCGCGCCTTGGCCATCGGTGATCAGCAGCTGGCCGGTCACGCCCGGCGCGCGTTCGAGATATTCCACCGCCGCGGCAATTGCGGCGGCATCGCCGCCCGCGACCAAATTGACCCGGCATGGCGCGGCTTCGCGGGCCAGATCGCGGGCCAGCCCGCGGCGCCAATCGCGGTGATCCTGCGGCGCGGTTGGCATCACCAACACCAAGGAGGAGATATTTTCGGCAATGGCGGCGCGCGCGGCGGATAGCCAGGAACGGTGAAATTCCGCCGCCGCGTCGATCGCGGCGTCGGGCAAGCCGTCAATCCGCAGAACCACTTGCACCGGGGTCAGCGCCGCTGCCGGGTCAGAGTGATCCCGATCCGCTCGTTCGCCTCCGCAATCGCCAGCTTGACGATCTTCACGGTGACCGCTTCGATCCGCTCGTCCTGCACCATCAGCGTTTCGATGATATGATCCGCAACCGCTTCGATCAGCTTGAAGTGAACGCCGGTCGGCAAGCCTTCGCTGGCGGCGAATTTCAGGTCCATGTAATTCTTGCTGACTTCCAGCGGAGTCTCGGGATCGTAGCGGTCGGCGCATTTCAGCGTCACCGCCATGCTGATACGCAGTGGCTGCGGCTTGCCGGTCTCCTCCGAATAGATGCCGGTCAGGACATCATGCTCGAAATCGGCAACTTCCAGGATCAGCGAATCGGCCATGCGCGCGCCTTAGACCGAATTTCGCCAGCGCGCGAAGATTGCGGTGGGGAGCAGCCTGCCCTGGACCCGCTCATCCTGAGCTTGCCGAAGGGGTTCCTCGCGCACCGCCAGATCGCCGTGCTCAATCGTACCCGGCATATCGGCGAACAATTCCGCCAGCAAGCCGCTCAGCGCCAGGCTGGACATCCGCACCGCGTAAACCGTCAGGAACAGGAATTTGCTATCCGCATCCAGCAATTCGCGGCAATCGCCCACCAGAGGCGCAAGGCAATCCTCGATCCGCCAGGTTTCATTCTTCGGCCCGCGCCCGAACTTGGGCGGGTCGAGGATGATGCCGTCATAGCGCTTTTCCCGGCGAACTTCGCGCGCAGTGAATTTGGCAGCATCATCCACCAGCCAGCGGATCGGGCGATCCCCCATCCCGGCTAGCGCCGCATTCGCCTGCGCCTGCGCGACCGACTTCTTGGATGCATCGACATGGGTAACCGGGCCGTGCTGGCTCAGTGCCAGACTGCCGACGCCGGTATAGCCGAACAGATTAAGCGTCTGCGCATCGGTCCTGCCGTCAAGCTGCTGCCGCATCCAGTCCCACACCGGTGCCATGTCGGGGAAGAACCCAAGGTGCCGGAACGGTGTGCATTGCGCGGTGAAGCCCACTTCGCGCCATTGCAGCGGCCAGCCTTCTTCCGGCACGGGATTGTCGTAAAGCCAGCGGCCACCCCCATCCTCGTCCGATCCGGGCACGAATTCCGCCTGCGCTTCCCACTGCGAAAAGCGGGGCTGCCACATGGCCTGCGGTTCGGGCCGGATGAAACGGTAAGGGCCGTAGCGTTCCAGCTTGCGCCCATCACCGCTGTCGACCAGCCCGTAATCCTGCCACGCCGCCCCTTCCAGGATCAGCGGCTGTTCGATCAACTGCGCCATCAGGAGCTCGGCGTAGCGCGTTCGGCGATGAAGGCGGTCACCGCATCATAATCGCCGGGCAATTCAGTGTAGGCTTCTTTCCGCGCGAACAGATCGCCCACGCGGGCGGGCAGTTGCGGGCGCTGGCCGGTGGCGCGTTCCACTGCGTCGGGGAATTTGGCGGGGTGAGCGGTGGCGAGGGTGACGACCGGAATATCCGCTGTAAGGCCAGCCTCGCGCGCGGCATGCAGGCCGATTGCGGTATGCGGATCGATAATCTCGCCGCATTTCTCGCTTGCCCAGCGCATCGCGCGCGCCATGTCATTGGCATCGGCGCGGGCGCTGGTGAACAGACCTGCCGCACCATCGCGCTGCGCGTTGGTCAGCCGCATCGTCTTGTCCGCGTCGAAGCCCGCCATCTGCGCCGCCATCGCTGCGCCGTCGCGCCCGCCGCAATCGAACAGCAGCCGCTCGAAGTTGGAACTGACCTGGATATCCATAGACGGGGCCGCAGTGGGCGTGACCGTTCCGGCAGAATAGTCGCCTTCGGACAAGGCCCGGTGGAGAATGTCATTGATGTTCGTCGCCACGATCAGCCGTTCGATCGGCAGGCCCATCCGGGCCGCGACATAGCCTGCGAACACATCCCCGAAATTGCCGGTGGGCACGGAAAACGCCACCTTGCGCTGCGGAGCGCCCAATTGCAGCGCGGCGGCGAAATAATACACCACTTGCGCCATCAGCCGGGCCCAGTTGATAGAATTGACCGCCCCAATGTGGAACCGCGAGTTCATCGCCGGATCGCGGAACACCCGCTTCACCATCGCCTGCGCATCGTCGAAGCTGCCCTCGATGGCGATATTGTGGACGTTGGGCGCGCGAACCGTGGTCATCTGGCGGCGCTGGACATCGCTGACCCGGCCCTTGGGATGAAGCATGAAAATGTCGATCCGTTCACGCCCGGCCACTGCGTCAATTGCCGCCGATCCGGTATCGCCGCTGGTCGCGCCGACGATGGTCAGGTGATCGCGGCTTCGCGTGAGGAATTTCTCGAACAGCAGCCCGAGCAGTTGCAGGGCGACATCCTTGAACGCCAGCGTCGGGCCGTGGAACAGTTCCAGCAGCCATTACTGTTCGTCCAACTGATTAAGCGGGGTCACCGCAGCGTGGGAGAAGCGGCCATAGGCCTGCTCGCACAGCGCGCCGAGTTCGTCCCTGGTCAGGCTATCACCCACGAAGGGCTGCATGATCCGGGCGGCCAGTTTGGCATAGGGGAGCCCGGCCAGTCCGGCGATTTCCGCTTCGCTTAATCGGGGCCAATCGACCGGCAGGTACAACCCGCCATCGTCCGCAAGCCCCGCCAGCGTCGCGCCTTCGAAATCAAGAGTCGGCGCAGCGCCGCGGGTCGAGACATAATCCATAGGGGAACGCGGTTAGCTGCGCAGCGGGACAAGGGCAAGCGAGAGGCGCTTGGGGCGGCAAAACCTAGGCTGTGCCGCCGCGCTCAGGACTTGCCGCGGCGCTTCAAGGCCAGAAAGAAGACCACCAGCGCGGTCAGGGCAAAGAAGAACCACTGTCCGGCGTAGGCAAGATGGTTGTTGGGAATATCCGCCGGGTCGGGCTTGGCTAGCGGTTCGAGACCGGCCAGCGGCGGGTCTGCCACGATCCTGCCGCCCGGCGCGATGACCCCGGTTACCAGTCCGCCAGTGTATTCAGGCGCTGCCGGATCGCGGGACCAGCCGAGGGCGACCTCGCCCGTACCGCCGTCCGGCAGAATGCACTCGGCCTTGTGCGCCCAGCCGCTGCGCCCGTTGGCGGAACTGCCGGACACTGAAAGCATATTCGTGACCCGCGCGCATTCGAACCGGCTGCGGCGATACAGTGCCGCTTCCAGCGATGCCTGATCGCGGGGATAGGCGATCTCGCTGTCGTCTGCCTGGGCAGCAGAATAGATCGCCAGCTGCGCCTCCTTTTCCTGGAGACGGCCCAACTGCCAGAAACCCAGCGCGATCATGGTCACAACCGCAGCCAGCACCACCAGTGTCGCGACGACGGGAAGCTCGCGAATCTTCATGGTCTGCGGCCTGCTTCACCCGCGTTGTTGCGGTACTCAGCAAGCGCCAGCGCCGCCTTGGCCGCCCTGAGGCCGTAGATCACCAGCCCCGTCGTGAGCGGTATCCACAACAGGGCGTGCACCCATACCGGCGGCTCGTAAGACAATTGCAGCCACATCGCGAGGCCGACGATCAGCGCCCCGATGATCAGGATCAGGAATGAGGCTGGACCGTCGCCGACGTTGAACTTCGTGAAATCGAGCGAACACGCGCGGCAATGATCGGCGAATTTGGTCAGCCCGCCAAACAGCGTGCGTGCACCGCATTGGGGGCACAGACCGAAAAGGGCAGCCTCGCCCATGCGCGGCTGCCCTTTTGGCGGATTTTCAGGTTCACCTGAGGCCATTAATGTATTTCAGCGCCCCAACCGCCCCAGACATAGACGACGATGAACAGGAACAGCCACACCACGTCGACGAAGTGCCAATACCATGCCGCCGCTTCGAAACCGAAATGCTGGCGCGGGGTGAAGTGGCCCTTGTAGCTGCGGACCAGGCAGACGATCAGGAAGATCGTGCCGATCAAAACGTGGAAGCCGTGAAAGCCGGTCGCCATGTAGAATGCGGAACTGTAAGTGTTGCCGCCGAAGGAAAATGGCGCGTGGCTGTATTCGTAAGCCTGGATGGCCGAAAACAGGATGCCGAGCAGGATGGTCATCCACAGCCCCTTTTTGAGACCATCGCGGTCGCCGTGGATCAGCGAATGGTGCGCCCAGGTTACCGTGGTGCCCGAACACAGCAGAATCAGCGTGTTGAGCAGCGGCAGATCGAACGGATCCATGACGGCTTCGATCGCCTTGGGTGGCCACTGGCCGCCAATCACCTCGGAAATAGTGCTTGGGAACAGCGAGAAATCGAACCAGCTCCAGAACCATCCGACGAAGAACATGACCTCCGAAGCGATGAACAGGATCATCCCGTAACGCAGGTGCAATTGCACAACCGGTGTGTGGTGGCCTTCTTCTGCTTCCTTCACAATGTTGGAAAACCAGCTGAAGAAACTGGCGATCAGGCCCGCGATACCCAGACCGAGCACGAGATGGGCATTGGCCAGTTCATGCATGAACAGCACCATCCCGCTGGTAAATGTCAGCGCCGAGATCGACGCAACCAGCGGCCAGATGTCGGGTGGCAGAATGTGGTAACTGTGGTTTACTTTGCCAGCCATGAATCTCTTATCCTGTCAGAGCGGTTCGGGTTGCCCATAATAGGCGATGTTTATCAGGTCCAGTGCCGCGCACGACTATCCGGAAAAATGCTCGGCATCGGTTTATGACGCAGGTTCGATCGCCTTGTGGAAAGTGTAGCTGAGGGTGATCTGCTGCACATCCTTCGCATTCTCGTCGTCTAAAATGGCCGGATCGACGAAATACAGCACCGGCATGCGCACTTCCTCGCCCGGCTGCAGGGTCTGTTCGGTGAAGCAGAAACACTGGATCTTGTTGAAATATCTGCCCGTCTGTTCGGGTTCGACATTGAAGGTGGCCGTGGCGGTGATCGGCACATCGCTATTGTTTCGCGCGGTGTAGAAAGCGATATCGCGCACCCCGATACGGATGGTATCGGTCGCCAGTTCCGGCTTGAAGGTCCATGGCACATCGTGCGCGGTGTTTCCGTCGAAACGAATGGATATCTGCTTTGCACCGGCGGCGGCGGCAACGCGTTCGGCGGCGCCGGCTTCCTGAGCGGTTGCCCGCTGCGTTGTGCCGCCAAATCCGGTCACCTGGCAGAACAGCTGGTACAGCGGAACCGCGGCATAGCCGAGGCCCAGCATCGCCAGCGCGCCCATGAAGGCGGTCAGGCCGACACGGGTATTCTTGTTGGTGATCGCACTACTGTTCATCATCAGTCACCCATGCGGACAATCGTAATGGCATAAAACAACACCGCAAAGAACACCAGCAAGCCGCCAAGTACCCAGTTGCGGCTCTTCTGTCGGCGGCGGAATTCCGCGAGTTCTTCGGGCGTCATGGCACAATTCCCTGATAGGCGGCCACCCGGTCGACCACCAGCGCGGCGAACAGGGCGAACAGATAAAGGATGCTGAAGGCGAACAGCCGTTTTTCCGGCTTCATCGCGTCGCCATCTTCGGAAATGCGCGTGGCCACGGGCACCGAAAGCGCGAGGAAGGCCAGCGACAGGGCGATTGCTATGATCCCGTAGATCGCTCCCGTTCCGCCGATGAACCATGGCGCAGCCGCAACCGGCACCAGCAGCACCGAATAGACCAGTATCTGCCGGCGGGTCGATGCCTGCCCGCGCACCACCGGCATCATCGGAATGCCGACCTTGGCATAATCGCTCTTGATGAACAGCGCGAGAGCCCAGAAATGCGGCGGGGTCCACATGAAGATAATCGCGAACAACAGCACCGGCATCACGGTTATGTCGCCGGTCACCGCGACCCAGCCGATCATCGGGGGAAACGCCCCGGCGGCACCGCCAATAACGATGTTCTGCGGGGTACGCGGCTTCAGCCAGATCGTATAGATGATCGCGTAATAAAGGATCGAAACCAGCAGGATCGACGCAGCCAGCCAGCCCACAGCAAGGCCCATGATGCACACCGAGACGACCGACAGCGCAATTCCGAAATCGCGCGCGTTGACCGGATCCATCCGCCCGGCGGGTATCGGCCGCTGTGCGGTGCGCTTCATCCCGGCATCGAGATCGCTTTCCAGCCACTGATTGAGCGCTCCTGCCCCGCCAGCACCCAGCGCAATGCACAGGATCGCGGTAAAGCCGATCACCGGATTGATCGATCCGGGCGCTGCCAGCAGACCGCACAGGCCGGTAAAGATCACCAGGCTCATCACGCGCGGCTTGGTCAGCGCGTAAAAGTCGCGCCAATCGGTGGGCAGCGCCGGGTTCGAGACGGGTGCAGCGGTCATCTGTGTCGCAGCCTCGCGGCTTTACTCCTCGGTCGGTCCGAAAGATGGGGGCGCACCGTATCCGGCACACCCCCACCCCGGTTTTCTGCTGCCGCCCTGTTGCCGGGCGGCCACGCCGTCAGGTCGTTACCGGACGGTGATCGTGGTAATCGTGATGGTCCTCGATCACCGGCAGCGTTTCGAACTGGTGATAGGGTGGCGGGCTGGACAGGGTCCATTCCAGCGTCGTCGCCCCTTCGCCCCAGGGATTGTCGCCCGCCTTCTTGCCCGCCATGAATGCATAGGCGACGTTGACGAAGAAGATCCCCATCGACGCGGCCATGATGTAATAGCCGTAGGACGAAACATTGTTCCAATAGGCAAACGCTTCCGGATAATCGGGGATCCGGCGCGGCATTCCGTCCATTCCCAGGAAGTGCTGCGGGAAGAAGATGATGTTCACCCCGATAAAGAACACCCAGAAATGCAGATGCGCGAGGAATTCGCTGTGCATCTTGCCGCTCATCTTGGGGAACCAGTAGTAGAAGCCCGCAAACAGGCTGAATACCGCGCCCATCGACAGCACATAGTGGAAATGCGCGACCACGTAATAGGTATCGTGCAGCACATCGTCCACGCCGCCATTGGCGAGGACGACGCCGGTCACACCGCCTACGGTGAACAGGAAGATGAAGCCCATCGACCAGACCAGCGGCGATTTGAATTCCAGGCTGCCGCCCCACATGGTGGCGATCCAGCTGAAGATCTTCACGCCCGTAGGCACTGCGATCACCATGGTGGCCGCGGTGAAATACATCTTCGTGTTCACGTCCAGACCCGAGGTGTACATGTGGTGCGCCCATACGACGAACCCGACCAGCCCGATCGCGACCATCGCGTAGGCCATGCCGAGATAGCCGAACACCGGCTTGCGGCTGAAAGTCGCCACGATCTGGCTGATCATGCCGAAGCCCGGCAGGATCATGATATACACTTCGGGATGGCCGAAGAACCAGAACAGATGCTGATACAGCACCGGATCGCCGCCGCCGGCGGGATCGAAGAAGGTGGTGCCGAAATTACGGTCTGTCAGCAGCATGGTGATCGCCGCCGCCAGAACCGGCAGCGCCAGCAGCAGCAGGAACGCGGTGACCAGCACCGACCACACGAACAGCGGCATCTTGTGGAGGGTCATCCCCGGCGCGCGCATGTTGAAGATCGTGGTGATGAAGTTGATCGCGCCCATGATCGACGCGGCACCCGCAAGATGGAGCGAGAAAATCGCGAAATCGACCGCCGGACCGGTACTGCCCGTGGTCGAGAGCGGCGCATAGGCGGTCCAGCCGATGCCTGCGCCCATCCCGGTGCCGCCGGGAACGAAGGTGGAGAGCATCAGGCTGGTGAAACCGGCAACGGTCAGCCAGAACGAGATGTTGTTCATCCGCGGAAACGCCATGTCCGGCGCGCCGATCATCAGCGGCACGAACCAGTTGCCGAAACCCCCGATCATCGCGGGCATGACCATGAAGAACACCATGATCAGGCCATGCGCGGTAATCAGCACGTTCCACATGTGGAGATTGGCATCGAAGCTGGCTTCGCCGCCCATCAGGCTGACCCAATATCCCAGATACTGAATGCCCGGATCCGCCAGTTCCATCCGCATGATGCCGGAAATGAATCCGCCGATGATGCCCGCACAGATCGCAAAGACCAGATACAGCGTACCGATGTCTTTGTGGTTGGTGGACATGAACCAGCGGGCAAAGAACGCCGGCTTGTGATCGGCGTCATGATGGCCGTGATCTTCGGTGTGAGCCTGGAACTGATCGGCGGTGGTAGCCATGGTGTGCCTCTTAACCTTCAAATAATCGTCTGACGAACGCTATCGCCTGTATCAGCTTACGGTTGCTTCCGGAGCGGCTTCACCCGGCGCTGCGGCAGCGGGGGCCGCGGTTTCTTCAACCGGATCGCCGACCACTGTGCCGCCCTGTTCGCGGACCCATGCTTCCCATTCGGCGCGGGGCAGAGCCTCTACCGCGATCGGCATGTAGCCATGGCGCGCGCCGCACAGTTCCGAACACTGGCCGTAATAGATGCCGGGTTCCTTGATCGTCAGAAGCCGTTCGTTGAGCCGTCCGGGGACCGCATCGAGTTTGAACCACAGCGACGGTACGGCGAAGGCGTGAATGACGTCCGATGCAGTGGTCTGCAAGCGGATCGGCGTGTTTGCCGGCACCACCATGCGGTTGTCCACCGCCAGCAGCGCAGGCTCGCCATTGGCAATCGCGTCTTCGTTCGACAGCATGTTAGAGACAACTTCGAAGCCGCCATTGTCGGGATAGGAATAGCCCCAATACCACTGGTATCCGGTCGCCTTGATGGTGACCGCATCGGCAGGAGGGGTTTCATATTGCCGCGCCAGCAGCGTGATCGAGGGAACCGCAATAACCACCAGGATGAGTACCGGGATCACCGTCCACACCACTTCGATAAAGGTGTTGTGCGTGGTTTTCGATGCAACCTTGTTCGCGCGGCGGTTGAAGCGGACGACAACCCACAGCAGCAGCCCCAGAACGAACAGGCTGATCACGGTGATGACCGGCAGGAGAATCGCGTCATGCATCCACAGCGCGAACTCGCCATCGTCGGTGTACTGATTCTGGAAAGTCATCCCCATGTCGACCGGCTGACCCTTGATCATATCCGTGCCGAGCGGCTGGTAGGCCCCAGCGGCAGGAGCAGATTCTGCCGTCAAACCATCCGCGGGAACGGCTTCGATTGCCGGTGCCGATGCGGCAGGAGGCAAGGGTGCCGTAACGTCCGCCGCAGCCTCTTGCGCCATAGCCGCCTGCGGCGACATCGCCAGCGCGGCGGCCGCAGCAAGAGTGGTAACCAATGTCAGAGCCCGCTTGGACCAAGTACCGAAATTCATCAAACCGACGCTTTCCGCTAGAATTTCAACCGACTGGAATAGCCATTCTCGGGCCCAGGGGGGACCGGTATGGTGCGCCCTATACGCATGCTTGCCCCCACCCTCAAGCGCTTCTAGGAGAAATTTCCGCAACAGCGGTTGCTTGGAACAGAACGAAGCGCAAGTGCGCGCCCAACAATGGCAAGACAGAAACTATGACCGAAGAAGACGTTCTTTCCGAATTCCGGGCCAGCGGGGCCTTGTTGGAGGGGCATTTCAAACTTTCGTCCGGTCGCCACAGCGCGCATTACCTGCAGTGCGCCCGGGTGCTGATGGACCCGATGCGCGCCGGGCGGCTCGCAAGCGCCATCGCGGCGGCGATGCCGCGGGAACTTCGCGGAGAAATCGACAAGGTCGTTTCACCGGCGATGGGCGGGATAATCATTGGTCATGAAATGGGCCGCGCCCTGGGCAGGGAAGCGGTCTTCCTCGAACGTCCCGGCGGCACCTTCGAACTGCGCCGCGGTTTCGATCTGAAGCCGGGCGAGAAGGTTCTCCTTGTCGAAGACGTCGTGACCACCGGCCTGTCCTCGAAAGAGGCGATGGCTGCGGTGGCCGAGGCTGGCGGCGAAGTCGTCGCGCTGGCTGCGCTGGTCGACCGGACCGGAGGTACTGTGCAATTCGACGTGTCGTTTCATCCGCTCGTGCAGATCAGCTTCCCGACCTACGCCGAAGATGAACTGCCCGCAGAACTGGCGGCGATCCCGCTGAGCAAGCCGGGGAGCCGGAAATAATGGCGACCCGCCTGCGCCTCGGGGTCAATATCGATCACGTAGCCACGATCCGCAACGCCCGCGGCGGGGACCATCCCGATCCGGTGCGCGCAGCAGAAATCGTGGCAGCCGTGGGCGGCGACGGGATTACCGCCCATCTGCGCGAAGACCGGCGGCATATCCGCGACGAGGATCTGCGGCGCATCCAGGCCGCAACCGACCTGCCGCTCAATCTTGAAATGGCGGCAACGGAGGAAATGCTCCGCATTGCGCTGCGGCACAAGCCGCACGCCGCCTGCATAGTTCCGGAAAACCGGGAGGAACGCACGACCGAGGGCGGGCTTGATGCCGCCGGACTGCACAACCGGCTGGCGCCACTGGTTACGCGGCTGGTCGATGCGGGCATTCGCGTGAGCCTGTTCATCGAAGCCGATCCCCGTCAGCTGGAGGCCGCAATGCGGCTGGGAGCCCAGGTCGTCGAGTTTCACACCGGTGAATACGCGCATGCCGAAGGCGCGAAGCGGGAGGCGGAACTGCGCCGGATTTACGACATGGCCGCGCTGGCGGTCAAAAATGGGATCGAGCCCCATGCCGGTCACGGACTGACCTATGACAATGTCCAGCCAATCGCCGCCATTCCGCAATTGGCAGAACTCAACATCGGCCATTATCTGGTTGGCGAGGCGGTGTTCGTCGGCCTCGAAGCTGCCGTGCGCCGGATGCGCGAATTGATGGACGACGCCCGATGAAAGGTCCGCGATGATCATCGGTCTCGGCAGCGACCTGTGCAGTATCGAGCGGATCCAGGCCGTCCTCGACCGCCACGGCGAGCGGTTCGAGAACCGCAGCTTCACGGCAATCGAGCGCGCCAAGGCGGCAAGGCGGCCGTTCACCCGCGCCGGCACCTACGCCAAGCGGTTCGCCGCCAAGGAGGCCTTTTCCAAGGCGGTCGGCACGGGCTTTTTCCGCGGGGTCTATATGAAGGACATCGGCGTGGTGAATGCGCCGTCGGGTGCGCCCACGCTGGCTTTGACCAATGGCGCGGCAAAGCGGCTTGCGGAACTGACGCCGGCGGGCCATGAAGCAGTCATTCATCTGACCCTAACGGACGACCATCCATGGGCACAAGCCTTCGTGATTATCGAAGCGGTTCCCCTTATGAATTCAGGCACATCATGAACACCAGTAACGATGCATTGGTAACAGAATTGAAAAACAACAGCGTGCAGAGCGGCGGCAAGGATAGCGAAAAGGTGAACTGGCTGGCCGAGCTACGCGGCCTGGCCTTGATGCTGCTGGCGGTGCTGATGTTCCACACCTTCGTGGCCAAGCCGTTCTACATCCCCTCCCCCAGCATGATGCCGAGCCTGCTGGAGGGGGACCGGCTGGTGGTGAGCAAATATCCTTACGGCTGGTCGTGGGTTTCCGCGTCGTTCCACCTATTGCCGCGCAGCGAGACAAGAATCTGGCCGGCAACGCCCGAATACGGCGACATCGTGGTTCCCGTGCCTCCGCATCATGACGTCGACTACATCAAGCGCGTGGTCGGTCTGCCGGGCGACCGGCTGGCCGTGATCGATGGACAGATCATCCTGAACGGGGTGCCGGTGCCGCAAGCGGTCGAACCGGCAATCCGGATCCCGATCGATCCGAACAACACCTGCGACGAATTTTCCTATCCCGGCATGGCAGTTACGCTGCAATCGGGCGAGCAGGTCTGCGAGATGCCGACCTACCGCGAAACGCTGCCCAATGGCGCGACCTATCTGATCATCGATCACCGGGATCAGATGCTGGACAATTATCCGGAAATCACCATCCCCGAAGGTCATGTTTTCCTGATGGGCGACAACCGGGATCATTCGTCGGACAGCCGCGCCGATGCCTCGCCCGCCGGCGCGCCGATACCGACCGGTCTCGGCGGCCCGGTTCCGCTCGAAAACATCGGCGGCCGGGCGGAATTCATAACCTTCTCGCTGGACGGGACCACGACCTGGAATCCGATCAGCTGGTGGACCTCGCTTCGCGGCGACCGTGCGTGGACCACGCTGCGGCCGGCCAAGGTGAGAATTGCAGGGGAAGCCGCCGATGAATGATCCGGAAGCAACTGGCAGCGACGCTGGAGTCACCCCGTCTGGCTCGGCTCACATGAGCTCCAGTCCGGCGATGATCTCCGACTACCAACTCCAGTTCGAGGCCAAGCGCGCCTTCGTCTGGACCGCAGTAGTCGGGCTGGTCATTCTTGCAGTCTATATCTCGCAATCGCTGCTG
The DNA here is from genome assembly GCF_034376665.1 of Allopontixanthobacter sp. Lineage (NCBI taxonomy): Bacteria > Pseudomonadati > Pseudomonadota > Alphaproteobacteria > Sphingomonadales > Erythrobacteraceae > Allopontixanthobacter > Allopontixanthobacter sp. The sequence continues at coordinate 33,989 of NZ_JAXMJI010000101.1, forward strand.
GTCATTTTCGGCGCAATGGTGTTCGCTTCGATGATCGACGGGGGCGCTCGGCTGCTAGGCCGTGCGCTCAAGATCGGCCGGATGTGGCGCGTCGGTATTGTCCTGCTGCTGACGCTGGCTTTCTTCTACTGGCTGGCCACCTATGCCGGTTCGCAAATCTCGCGCGAGGCAGCGCAATTCCCGCAAATTATCGAAGCCCAGGTCAGCCAGGCTATTTCCTGGCTGGAAGGACAGGGCTTTGCCATCAACCAGGGCGACTTGCAGAACCTGGCGGGCAATCTGATGAGCGGGGTCGGCACTGTCACCCGCGCAATCGGCGGCATATTCGGCGGGCTGACCACCTTGCTGCTGATCGGCATCATCGGGATTTACTTCGCCATGGAGCCCGATCTGTACGAACGCGGCGTGGCGTGGATGCTGCCCAACCACAAGCGATCCGATTTCTACATCACCGCGTCCAAGATGGGCGCTGCCATGCGCCGGCTGATGGCCGGACGGCTGGTGGGCATGGTGTTCGAAGGGCTGTTCACCTGGGCGCTGCTGTCGTTCTACGGGGTGCCGATGGCTGCATTGCTGGGGATTTTGACCGGCCTGCTGGCCTTCATTCCCAATCTCGGCGCGCTGATTTCGGGCGTCCTGATGGTCCTTGTCGGTTTTTCGGGCGGAACCGACATGGGCCTCTACACGATCTTCGTGTATTTTCTCGTCCAGACGTTTGACGGCTATGTGATAATCCCGCTGATCGCCAAGAAGACCGTCGATCTGGCCCCGGCACTGGTCCTTGCGGCGCAGTTGGTCATGGGTATCCTGTTCGGCGTGCTCGGCCTGTTCCTGGCCGATCCGATGATGGCGATGATCAAGGTTTTCCTGGAACGACGCTCGGAACAGAACGACCAGCAACTGGAACAGGAGGCAGAACAGGCCCATGGCACGTAAATTCCTGTATTTCGTCGCCGGTATCGCGATTCTGGTGATCGCGGGCGGCTTCGTGCTGAGCATCTGGTCAACCGAACTGACCCGGCTGGCGATGGTGCCGCGCGCGGAATTCGTGGAGCAGAAGCCACTCGACCGGAACGCCTATCTCGATCCGGATATGTGGTATTCGCGCCCGGGCATCGGCACTGGCGATCCCTCGCGCTGGCAGCCCGCGACGGCCGGGGTGGAACGGACCCCGCCGCCCGCCAGCGGTCCGGGCCAGGGCTTTGCCGTGTTCTTCGTCCACCCCACGAGCTTCATCGACCGCAGCCAGTGGAATGCACCGCTGGACGACGCGGAATCGCAACGCATTGCGCGAGTGTACCTTCGCGGCATGGCCAGTCCGTTCAACCAGGCGAGCGAGATCTGGGCTCCGAAATACCGTCAGGCGACATTCGGCGCCTTCCTGACCGATTCGCCCGAGGCCAAGGCCGCGCTCAAGGCTGCCTATTCCGATGTCCGGCAGGCCTTTGCCGTCTTTACTGCCAGCGTCGATCCGAACACTCCGATCGTGCTGGCTGGTCATAGCCAGGGCGCGCTGCACCTGCTGCAGTTGCTGCGGGAAGAAGTTGCCGGGACCCCGCTCGCGCCGCGCGTTGCCGCAATCTACGCCATCGGCTGGCCGATTTCGGTCGCGCATGATCTTCCCGCGCTCGGCTTCCCCGCTTGCGCCACGGCCGCCCAGCCGGGCTGCATCATGAGCTGGTCCAGCTTTGCTGAACCAGCCGACCCTTCGCCGCTGCTCGAGAGCTACGGCGCTTCGACCGGCTTTGACGGAACCCTGCGCGGCGACAGTCCGATCCTGTGCA